>ASHK01000476.1 GCA_000695745.1 Vibrio madracius
ATTGTTGGTGTTTAACGATGAAGGCATTATTGTTTCAGCCAATCGTCGCGCTGAAGTGGTACTTGGTCAGAATCTTGCGCTGCAGCGTTTGGAACAATTGTTCGATGTAAAGATGGAGCAAGTGCTATCGCACCCTCCTTTTACGCCATTTCCTCTAACTTCTTGTAGCCAGTCTAATTATTTTGGCTTGACCATACCTCCAACGATTCCAAAAGGTCGTCAACTCGATTTTAGGTTGGCACCACACACCACAGATATAGCTGCTCCAACGGACAGGCCACTTGATTTAGAACAGTTGAATACTGGTGACCCAAGGTTGGCGAAAGCGATTAATCAAGCCGGTCGAATCCTTGATACCGATATACCCATTTTGATCCATGGAGAAACCGGAGTGGGTAAAGAAGTTTTTGTTAACGCACTGCACCAATCAAGTAGACGCAGTCACGCCCCACTCATTGCAGTAAACTGTGCCGCTATTCCGTCTGAACTGGTTGAATCCGAGCTGTTTGGATACGAGAAAGGGGCATTTACTGGTGCTCATACTAAAGGCTATGTGGGATTAATTAGAAAAGCCGATAAAGGAACACTGTTTCTCGATGAACTTGGCGACATGCCGATAAATGTTCAAGCTCGACTGCTTCGAGTACTGCAAGAGCGCAAGGTGACTCCACTTGGTTCCACAACCTCTTACCCAGTTGATTTTAAGTTAGTTTCCGCAACCAACCGGAACCTAAAAACCGACGTAGAGCGCGGCACGTTTCGCCAAGATCTCTATTATCGAGTAACAGGTCTTAACATCACGCTCCCTGCTTTGCGGGAACGAACGGATAAAGAGGCTCTGATCCGATTCATTCTAAGAAAATACGCATACGGCAACGAGGTACCAAATCTAAGCGTGGAAGTATTGGCGATGTTCAAACAACACCCTTGGCCTGGTAATATCAGACAAATGGTTAGCGTAATTCAGATTGCAGCCGCTATGGCAGATGATGAGACCATTACCTCAGAACATTTACCCGATGACTTCATAAATGACATCAAGCCTTATGAAAGCGCGCCAATTCAACCTAAATTGGTCTCTGCTGCGCCCGAGCTAACTGCGGTTTCCCATTTAGCTGAAGCGGTCGAGGTCCCAGTCTCACAGCCTCAAGAGTGGCTTGATGTTTATGAGAAACAAGGAAGGAATATTTCTGCGACGGCGAAAGTGCTGAATGTCAGTCGCAATACATTGTATAAACGCTTAAGAGAGCAAGGGTTGAGATAAACTTCCCTTGCTTCATCAAGATCGTTTTAGCTTAATTCACTGGTTCAACTCGATAGTTTTTAATTGTGATTGCAGTATCATCCAAATCTACTTGCCAGACTTCATTGACCAGTAAGTCGATGCTCTCACCTTGCAGTGCTGATTCGAGGTAGGTGTCTGCAAGTAACCGTATTTTCAGCTCGACGGTGTAGTGACTACCTTCTTCACGCACTTCTATTTGCTCGATTTGATGGCGACAATCAGGCTTGAAGGTACGTTTAACGATGGCATACCAATCTCTAAATCCATCATGGCCAGAGAATGTCCCTTCGGGTACCGACCATTGGATATCTGAACTTAAATAACGGGTAAAGCTATCCGTCGAGTCAGGCAGTTGGTCAAACTGAGCAAACCACTGTGACACAAATTTACCAATACGCTTTTCTGGCGACTGAACAAGATCTTGTATCATCGCTTGTAAGCGATCTGCATGAACTCTAGCGCGAGCTTCAACCTCTTCCAATTTGTTATACACGCCCTCAATATAAACCATACTGTGGCTGTAAATGGGCTTAACGTAATTCATTCCAGTAAGGTAAGCCGTTTGCTGTAAAGGTTTTAGTAGATCTTCAATTGAGAAATGGTTGTAGCCAAGAGGAGTATATGCTTCCTCTGGAGCACCGATGGTGAACGATAATATTAGCTCTTTACCCTTTAACTTATCGCCTTTCGCGCCATAAGCAAAGTTATAGCTAAACACATCATCAATCCATTTTTTTAACAAAGCAGGAATAGAATACCAATAGAATGGAAATTGTAAGACAATCACATCGGCTTTCACCAACGCTGCTTGCTCTGCTTCTACGTCAATTTGATAGTTGGGGTATAAGCGGTCTAAGCGGCGCACTTCAACGTCGCTTAAATGCTCAGTTAATTGGTTCAATATGACTTTATTAGTATTCGACGCGTCTAAATTTGGATGACCAGAAATAACTAAAACCTGACTCATAATGACTGCCTCATCGGTTGCTGACTTAACATGTTGAGTAGTGTAAAGCCTAGAATTGATACTTTTTAGATGACATTTAGCTAAATAATTATTAGCTTAAAACTAATAATCGTATTGGGTACTCATCATGAACGGAACAACATTCAACCAACTGATTGTTTTTAATACCATTGTTCAGGAAGGCAGTATCACTAAAGCCGCTCAAAAGCTTGAGATGGCTCCTCCTTCTGTGAGTAATGCGTTAAAGGCACTCGAACAAGAATTAGGACTGCCATTGTTTACCCGAACGACACGGCGCATTGAAGTCACTGAAGCAGGTCAACTACTCCATGAACGCACTCTGGACTCTATTTCCGAATTGAGTCTGGCATTCGAAAGTGTCAGTGACTTGAGCCGAGAACCTACTGGCACTGTTCGCGTCACCATGCCAAGGTTTGTCTACGAGTATTTAATCGAACCTATCTACGCCGAGTTTTGTCAGCAATATCCACATATACAGTTAGAAATTTCTGTCTCTGACGCAACCATCAATATCCTAAGAGAGCACTTTGATCTTGGCATCCGTTTCGGCGATAAAGTGGAAGAAGGTATGGCCGCTCGCCCCCTTACAGCGTCGATGAAACAAGCGCTCTTTGCTTCACCTGCTTATGTTGAGCGTCATGGGCAGCCAACATGCCCAAATGATTTGAAACATCACAAACTGATACAGTATCGCTTTATCTCGTCGAACCAAATTGCACCGCTATTATTAAACAAACAGGGTGAAAAACTCTCGGTGGAAATGCCTATTGCGATGATAGTCAATGATACCAATCTCATGGTCGATGCCGCATTAAAAGGATTGGGAATAGGCAGACTCGTCGAACCTATGGTTCAGTCACACATTGCCAACAAGCAATTAGTGCCAATTCTAGAAGACTATTGGTACCCATACTCTGGACTGTACGTCTACTTTCACAAAAATACGCAAAAGGCCAAACGTGTCCGCGTATTCATTGATTTTCTGATAGAAAAAACGCAGCAGCTGTAACAAGATAACCACTTTGGTCATGGATACACTACCCCCTACTACGAGGTATCAAATTGAACACAAATAAAATTCGCAACGTTGTTTTTGACGTTGGCAATGTGATTGTTCGCTGGTCTCCCGTTGAGATCGTCCGACTAACATTTGGATATAGTGCTCAAGAGGCTGAGCACAAGGCTAAAGCCATTTTTCAACATGATATTTGGATGGCGCTGAACAAGGGTCAATTAACTGAACAGCAAGCAAAACAGCAATATCAATCGACATTGGGGCTGTCTGAGGCAGAGTGCGAACGACTTTTCTATTATATCAAAGAAACTCAAATTCAGATTTTTGGCACCGTTGATCTTATCAAGCGTCTTAAGCAAGCTAACTACCGCATTTATGCACTAACTGATAACGTCCATGAGATTGTCGAGCATTTAAAGCATCGCTATGACTTTTGGCCGCTGTTTGAAGCCGCCACAATATCGGCTGAGTTAGGTATGCTCAAACCCTCTGCTGATATTTATCATTCGCTACTAAGTAGCAACAATCTTATCGCGCAAGAGACGGTATTTTTGGATGACATGCCGTACAACGTTGATGGTGCCATTCAATGTGAATTGCATGCGATTCAGTTTAGCGATGCGCAACTCGCAGAGGATGCCCTTAGAGAATTAGGTTTAGAGTTTTAAACTAATAACGGCAGCGCTTACTATAAGAGCTGCCGTTACGTCTTCAAACGAGCAAGCGCTTAATTAAGCTTGCTCTTCAAACTTTCCAATACAGATTTACGAATTGAGCCGAGTTTTGGGCGCTCCTCGTTTGGAAACGGAATGGGGCGCATTAAACTTATCGTCTTCAAGCCTAACCGAGCGGTCAGCAAACCCACACCTAGACCCTGCCCTGCTCTCGCGGAAAGTTTTTCTGCCAAGTTCATTGACAGAATATCCGCACTGGACTCGATAGCCAACTCACTGGCGCCAGCCAACGCAATGTTCATCAATACTAGCTTAAACAGTTTGAGTCTTGACCAATAACCTAACTCTACGCCGTATACCTCTGACAGTTTGTCGATCATACGGAAGTTACGCCACGCAATCAGCAGCATGTCTGCAATCGCCAATGGACTCAGCGCCACTAAAATTGCGGCTTCGCCCGATAATTTCGACACTGCCGACAAAGCTTGCTTATCTTGCTCTTTGAGCACCATGGATTGGTACATATTAAGCACTTCAGCATCGCTATGAGCGCTGTGAACACTGTTCTTCCAACGATCAAAAGCTGGGTTTTCAGGTTGTATACCTGCCTCATTGGCGAGCTTTTGACAGAATCTCTCACCCTGGCCAACACCATCGTTGGCGATCAGAGCTTCAGCATGCTCTTGCACTGAGAAATGATCTTTTAGTTTGCGAAGCTTATACAGCTCCTTGCCAAATGCACCAATACCCAGCACAGCTACGGCGGTGATTAAGCCTGACCAACCTAAGGACAACCAATCTCCGGTATTAGCCGCCGTTGCGACGTTATCTATCGCTTGCCAGCCAACTAG
>ASHK01000477.1 GCA_000695745.1 Vibrio madracius
TTTCATTGTGACTTTGCTCGGGCAGATCTTACGGATGCAAGGTTTGAGCGTTGTAAATTCATCGAAACCTCGGACCTAGAAGGATGTCATTTTGACTATGCCAATCTGAAGGATGCCAGTTTTAATAATTGCCAGTTAGCCATGTGTAATTTTGAAGGGGCGGATTGTTTTGGCATAGAGCTACGTGAATGTGACTTGAAAGGGGCGAATTTCCAGCGGGCAAGATTTGCCAATCAAGTTAGTCACACTATGTATTTTTGTTCTGCATATATCACGGGTTGTAACTTGTCTTATGCCAACCTAGAGCGACAGGTTTTAGAAAAGTGCGAGTTGTTTGAGAACCGTTGGATTGGGGCTAACTTAATGGGAGCGTCATTAAAAGAATCAGATCTCAGCCGTGGGGTATTCTCAGCGGACGCTTGGTCGCAGTTTCGGTTTCAAGGAGCGGATTTGTGTCATGTAGATCTCGAGGGGCTGGACCCAGAAGAGTGGATCTCACCGGGGTAAAAATTTGCGACTGGCAACAAGAGCAGCTATTAGAGCCACTGGGTTTGGTCGTTCTACCGGGCTAAGTGCTTTCGCTGCCTTTTCATCAGGTTTGGGGTTGATCATTACCCCAATCGTCGGCTTCTATTTTTGCCAGCGTCTGCTTTGGCATTAGATTGGTCGTTAATTGTATGACTTGGCATAACGATAAGGAGAGCGCACAGATCACATTCGGTGAAGTTGAATTAGCCAAGCTTGACGATGGCCGTTACGATTCCACTTAATGTATGGCGGTGTTAGTAGATAAAATATGTTGGACATAAATAAGTACAAAGGAATTATCTTCGATTTAGATGGGACCTTAGTGAACTCTATGGTGGCCATGCTCGTGCTTGGGAACAAACCTGTAATAAGTTTGACATTCCTTATGACAAAGAGTGGCTGGATCAACTCGGTGGTATGCCTTCGAGAAAAGTCTCACTCGAAATTTTGAAGCGTTATAACTTATCTATGGATCCTCAGCTTATCACCGCAGATAAAATTGCTAACTTCGAAGCCATTGAGCACAAAGGCGATGTGATACCAAATATCTATGCGATTCTTAAGCAGCAGCACAAACTCAAAAAGATCGGCATTGGCACGGGCGCTCAAGCTAAGCACGCCCACGGTATTCTAGCTACCACAGATATCCCATCATTGGTCGATACGATTGTTACTTCTGATGATGTGGATAACCATAAACCCAATCCAGACACCTTCTTAAAGGTTGCGGAACA
>ASHK01000478.1 GCA_000695745.1 Vibrio madracius
AACGTCGCCTCAGTCAAAATTGAGGGACGCCAGCGCAGCCCAGCGTATGTTGAACAGGTGACTCGAACATGGCGAGAAGCCATTGATTTATACCAACGTAACCCAGAACACTACCAAGTTAAGCCAGCTTGGGACCAAGCCTTGGCAAATGTCTCTGAAGGCACCCAAACGACTTTAGGTGCTTACCACAGAAAATGGCAGTAAGGAACAGCAAGTTATGAAGTATGCATTAGGCCCATTACTGTACTTTTGGCCGAAACAAGATGTAGAGAGCTTCTATCAGCAAGCCAAATCAAGCTCAGCTGATATTGTTTATCTCGGAGAAACCGTGTGCTCTAAGCGCAGAGAAATGAAACCTGCGCATTGGTTAGACATCGCCAAAGAATTGAACGCTGCTGGGAAACAGGTGGTTCTTTCGACGATGGCATTACTCGAAGCGCCAAGCGAAGTGAACATAATGAAAAAGTACATCGACAACGGTGACTTTGCTATCGAGGCAAATGATGTTTCAGCGATTCAACTGGCTAGTGAACACAAGGTACCATTTGTTGTTGGCCCTGCAGTCAATACCTACAATGCGCACACCCTAAAACTGTTTGTAAAACAAGGGATGATTCGCTGGTGCATGCCTGTAGAACTGTCACGTGAATGGCTCAGCAATGCCTTAGAACAAGCGCATAACCTTGGCATCCGCGACCAGTTTGAAGTGGAAGTTTTTAGCCACGGTTACTTGCCTCTCGCGTATTCGGCGCGCTGTTTTACTGCTCGTGCAGAAAACCGTGCTAAAGATGATTGTGAGACGTGCTGCATCAAGTACCCAACAGGGCTTCAAGTTGAAAGTCAGGAAGGACAATCGGTCTTCAACTTAAATGGCATCCAAACTCAATCAGGTTATCAATACAACCTGATCAACGATCTCAAATCGATGCATGGTTTGGTTGATGTAGTCAGACTCAGTCCGCTGGGATTGGATACCTTTGCAGAAGTCGATCGCTTTAAAGCTAACGAAGATGGCTCGCAGCCTTCACCATTGATAGATAGACAATGCAACGGCTACTGGCATCAGATTGCAGGCCTTGATATCAAACAACTCTGATTCCAAAATACAAAAAGACCTCGCTCGCGAGGTCTTTTTAATTAGGCGGTTGTCGGCTGTAATACCGTTCGGTCAAGTTTCCTGATATCACGCCACATCATGATGCCAACTACTATTCCTATTGCAATATTGGAAAGCGGGTATGCAACCCAAATACCATTCACGCCCCATAACTTAGGCATCAAATACAAGAACGGTAACTGAACTAACATATTCCCTAACGTCACAAATACGATGCTTTGCGGCTATGACCAATGGCTTGATAGTACGCCGCCGCAACCACAATAAAGCCATCTAAAAACATGGAGAATAGGTGCAATCTAATCCCGTTTACAGTGTTCTCAATTAACGCAGACTCAGTCGAGTTGAAGATCGAAACGGTTTGATATGGAAATAGGTTCAACAGCGTTACAAACATTGCCCCGCCTATTACCGCACTCAAAGTCGCAATGTTAAATAGCTTGCGCATATTGTCTTGTCGTCTCGCGCCATAGTTGTAGCTCAACAATGGTTGCATCGCATTAGCAAGCCCTTCTGCCACAAGGTAGTAGAACGCGACGATATACCCTAATATCGCATAAGCTCCAACTAAAGTGATTGAACCATAATCTGCAAAGAGCCCATTATGCAGCGCGACCATAAATGAGCCATACGCATACATAAAGAAGCTCGCCATACCAATGGAAATAATGGATGGCAGCAAAGCAAATTGGAACTTAAGATCGACCAAAAGTTAAGCGCATTTTCGCTTTACTTGAGAAGAAATATGCAAAACCTAGCAAAGTAACTACCGCTTGAGCAATGGCCGTCGCAAGGGCTGCTCCGCGTAATTCCCAATCAAGAATCGCGATAAACCAGTAGTCCAAGGCGATATTAATGATGGCACCTAGCACCATTAACATCGTCGCCGTATTCGGACTGTCATCATTACGCAATAAGAATGGCACCGCAATCGAGCCAAGTGTGAATATGCCTCCAATGATTAAGATGTCCAAATACTGCATCGCTAAATCATGCACACGCCCTTCTGCGCCTTGAATACTCAAAAAGACGTGAGAGTATTGCCACAATATCACTGCGATAATCGGGCTTAAGGCAATTAAGGAGATAAGTCCTGTCGCCAGCGTATTCTTCGCTTGCGAAAGATCACCTTCACCTTGCTTGATTGAAGCTAGCGCTCCCGTACCCACACCAATCATCATGCCTAAACCAAGAATCGTCCCTATGATTGGCCATGCGAGGTTAATACCGGCTAGACCGTCTCCTCCCATATACTGCCCAATAAAGATACCATCCACTACTTGATAGAGGCCATTCACTAGCATGGCCGCTACCGTTGGAACTGCATAACGCCAGAATTGTTTATAGATTGATTTCTCAGTCATACTGTTAAATTAGTTAGTTATCTTAGCTAACTAAATCCTTAAATTTTTATCTCAGTGCTTTTGTTAATAACGTATCAAGCAGTGCAAATTCCTGCTCGTTTAAGTGTATTCGCAGTTTGTCCGCCACGACACTGTATATTTCAGCTTCAGATGCGAGTGGCAACCGTGATTTTTCTGTCAGTGTTACTCGTTTGGAGCGTGCATCTTCTGTACAAGACAAGCGCTTAACCAAGCCCTTACGTTCGAGCCTCTTGACCATATTCGTTGCCGAGGTTTCGACACCTCCAACTCTTTGGCCAAATCCGTTAAGCGAATCGGCTCCGCTGAGGACTGAATCGCCTTTAAATAATCGTATTCATTAAAGCTCAGATGCCCTAATGGATCCTCTTTATTATAGCTACGCCAGACTTTCGAGGTCAGGCGTTCCATTTTTTCTAAGTTGGTTTCTATAGTCATTCATATCAACTATTAATTAGCCTAGCTAACTAGTTTACCGAAATTGGAAATGAACTTCAACGCATAAAAAAACACCAGCCTCTGGCTGGTGTTTTGATAACAGATTCGGTCTACTGAGCTTCGGCTTTGTTCGTTTCCGCTTGCTTAGCTTCTTGTTTTGCCTGCTCTACTTGTTGTGCTCTAACTATTTCAAAAATCTTAGTTAACTCAAGAAATGCGTATTTGTGCTCGGCATAATCGTAGACATTTTGAGCAATAGCCAATTTGTATAATGATACTGCCGCTGGGTAGTTACCATCGACTTGGTGACGCTTAGCGAGATAGAAGTACACCTCGGTGAGACGTTCTGCTAGCACAGTATTATCTCTACTGCTGGCTAGAATCGCCTTAAAGGCTTGCTCTTCAGATACTTTATCCAGCATTAGAGCTACTAGAATCCACCCCCAATCATTGTTACGCGCTTGGTAGCGCTTTTCTAACGCGATTGCAGCGTCCAATGGCCCCGCTTCTCGAGATATGATGTATAACCAAAGGGCGCGATACGGATCAGAAGGATTCTCTTGGTAATAACGAGTCATCCCTTCTATCGCAAGTGGAATTCGATCACCATAGTAAAGTGCAATAGAGCGGTTTCTTAACGCGTAGGAGTTTGATGGGTCAAGTTCTAGGCTTGAATCAAAAGCTTCATATGCAGAGTCAAAGTCACCGATTTGGGTGAAGTATTGACCAACTTGATTGAAGACAACGGGCTGCGCCGGGTTAAGCTGCAATGATTGATTGAAGTCTAGCTGAGCTAAATCACGTAACCCCAAGCTATTATAATAGGAGCCTCGCTCAAAGTGCATTTTTGCCCTGACGTCATTTTCAAGGTCACTACGTTGTAGAAGCTGTGTCAATCGGGCGACTTGAACTTCGTATTGAACATTCGCTTGCAATGGCACTGCCATTGGTGGGTTCAACCATTGTTCATCTTGTGTTGACGAGTTGGTAGCACAACCAGTCACTGCCACCACTAAGCTTAATCCTAAGATTCGAAACAACTTCACTATATCATTCTCCTTGTACCCACTCGCTATTATCGGCAACGTTAAGAGTGTCGTTAGCGCTGCACACCGTAATGCGTGGTAGTGGGAATTTTCCTTCGCGCATGAAAAAGGGGCTCTTGCCCCCTCTTTATAGCACGCTTTTTAACGTAATGGTCTAGAAAAGCAAATTATTCTGCGTCAGACGCTGAATTTTCATCCGCAGCTGGCGCTTTCGCTTCAGGCTTTTCCATTGCTTCTTTCATGCTTAGACGTACACGACCTTGGCGGTCAATTTCAAGAACTTTAACTTGAACTTCTTGACCTTCTTTTAGGTAGTCAGTCACTTTCTCAACACGCTCGTGAGCGATTTGAGAGATGTGTACTAGACCATCTTTACCTGGAAGAACCGTTACGAATGCACCGAAGTCTGCTAGACGAGCAACTTTACCCGTGTAGATCTTACCTACTTCAACTTCTGCAGTGATAGCTTCGATACGAGCGATCGCATCTTTCGCTTGGTCACCGTCAGTTGCAGCGATCTTGATAGTACCATCATCTTCGATCTCGATAGTCGTACCCGTTTCTTCAGTTAGCTGACGGATAACCGCGCCACCTTTACCGATAACGTCTTTGATCTTGTCTGCGCTGATCTTCATTGTGTGGATACGTGGAGCGAACTCAGAGATCTCTTCACGAGCACCAGAGATAGCTTCATCCATTACAGAAAGGATGTGCTTACGTGCACCTTGCGCTTGGTTAAGAGCAATTTGCATGATCTCTTTAGTGATACCTTCGATCTTGATGTCCATTTGAAGTGCAGTGATACCAGTGTTAGTACCTGCTACTTTAAAGTCCATGTCACCTAGGTGGTCTTCGTCACCAAGGATGTCAGAAAGAACCACGAAATCGTCGCCTTCTTTAACAAGACCCATTGCGATACCCGCAACAGAAGACTTAATTGGAACACCAGCATCCATAAGCGCTAGGGATGTACCACATACAGAAGCCATTGAAGATGAACCGTTAGATTCAGTGATTTCCGATACAACACGAACTGTGTATGGGAATTCTTCAACAGAAGGCATTACTGCTGCGATACCACGCTTAGCCAGTTTACCGTGACCGATTTCACGACGCTTAGGAGAACCTACAAAACCTGTTTCGCCAACACAGTATGGAGGGAAGTTATAGTGTAGTAAGAAGTGATCTTTACGCTCACCAGTTAGCTCATCGATGATTTGAGCATCGCGCTGCGTACCAAGAGTCGCAGTAACAAGAGCCTGAGTTTCACCACGAGTAAATAGTGAAGAACCGTGAGTACGTGGAAGAACGCCAGTGCGTACGTCTAGCGCACGAACCATGTCTTTTTCGCGACCATCGATACGTGGGTTACCCGCGATGATGCTGCGACGTACTACTGTCTTCTCTAGATCGTGGAAGATAGTGTGAATTTCTTTAGTGTTCGCTTCTGGATCTTCAGCAAGTAGAACGTCGTTTACTTCTGCTGCGATCGCGTGGATGCGGTCGTAACGAGCCATTCTTTTCAGTGATTTGGTAAGCTTCAACTAGCTTAGCTTCTGCTAGTTCAGCGATACGCTCGTTAAGTGCTGTGTTCTCTTCTGGAGCAACCCAATCCCAAGCTGGAGTAGCAACTTCAGCCGCAAACTCGTTAATTGCAGTGATAACAGCTTGCTGTTGGTCGTGACCAAACACAACTGCAGATAGCATTTCTTCTTCTGTTAGGTTGTCAGCTTCTGATTCAACCATAAGTACTGCTGATTCAGTACCCGCAACAACAAGGTCAAGCTTAGACGTTTCTAGCTCAGTGTTGCTTGGGTTAAGAACAAGTTGACCGTCGATGTGACCAACACGCGCTGCACCGATAGGACCGTTGAACGGGATACCAGAGATAGCAAGCGCTGCAGACGTACCAATCATTGTTGGGATGTCTGGCTGTACATTCGGGTTAACCGAAACTACCGTTGCAATAACTTGTACTTCGTTTTTGAATGCATCAGGGAAAAGAGGACGAATTGGACGGTCGATTAGACGTGCAGTCAATGTTTCGCCTTCAGAAGGACGACCTTCACGCTTGAAGAAACCACCTGGGATTTTACCTGCAGCGTAAGTACGCTCTTGATAGTTTACAGTGAGTGGGAAGAAGTCTTGACCTTCTACTGCTTCTTTTTTACCAACAACAGAAACGAATACGGCTGTATCGTCCATTGTTACCATTACAGCTGCAGTAGCTTGACGTGCGATAACGCCAGTTTCTAGCGTCACAGTGTGGTTGCCGTATTGGAACGACTTAACAACTGGTTTTTCGAACATTGTATTTCCTTTTTTCTGGAATCATTCCAGATAATTGATTGTGCGCTCAATGCATTACAAATCGCGACTAGTTCAAACAAACT
>ASHK01000479.1 GCA_000695745.1 Vibrio madracius
GGGAATTTTGGAAGGAAATCTTTCATCGAGCATGTTGTTCGGGACGATCCCTCTTAGTGATCCACTTCTCGTGATGCAAACCTTAGCAACCGGGCATTGGCCGGAAGTGAACGCTCTAATTGGTGTTGCTATTGTCGTTGTATTTTATGCGCTCATCGCCCCTCGTGCTTTCTGTGCTTGGGTGTGTCCGCTCAATATGGTGACCGATTTAGCGGCATGGATGCGTCGGAAACTCAACCTTAAAACAAGTTACAAGTGGTCACCAAAACTTCGTTATTGGTTGATTCCAGTGATTTTATTGGGAAGTGCAGTTTCTGGGTCGCTGCTTTGGGCATGGGTTGACCCGGTGGCGTCACTGCATCGTGGCTTAGTATTTGGAATGGGTGCAGGTTGGATACTGATTGTATTGGTTTTCTTACTTGACCTCGTTCTGGTTGAGCATGGTTGGTGTGGACATTTATGTCCTCTTGGTGCCACCTACGGCGTCATTGGCCGTAAAAGCATTGTTAGGGTTAAAGCGACCCATAGAGAAGCGTGCACTAAATGTATGGATTGTTACAACGTGTGCCCTGAACCCGATGTACTGAGACAGCCTTTAAAAGAAGGCGACAGACGTGTCATGAGTCAAGATTGCATTAGCTGCGGACGCTGTATTGATGTGTGCGCTGAAAAAGTGCTCGAGTTTACGACGAGTTCAAAACCAGACATCAATTAGTGAGTAAAACACGCGAGAGAGAACGTTGCTTATGAGTAGCAACGTTCTCGTTCACTAACCATTTAGGAAATAGTGATATTTAGCGGGCAATGTCCAATACGTTATCTTTCACGCCATTGATTCTAAACCAGCCTGCGATACTAAAACGCTCGCGTTGGGTTGGCAGCACTTCGTGAGGGAACTGCTCGGAGAAGAACACAAACAAGCGACCTGATTTTGGTTTGATTCGTGTTAGCTCATTGTCATCTAAGTCGTAGACGACTAAATCACCGCCATCTTTCTCTGTCCATTCATCGTTCATGTAGAACACTGTCGTTAAACGGCGATTCTCATTACCACGAAAACAATCTAAGTGCTTTTGGTAGAAGTCACCTTTTTCATACTTGGCAAAGTGTGCCTCGTATTCAAATAAGCCCAAGAAAAAGTTTTGATTCGCAGCTTGGCGAATCACTTCCATTTTACTCAGAAACTGTTGTACTGGTTCCCCGAGATCGCTAGAGAGCCAACAGATTTTGTCGCTGCGAATGGCACTTTCGCGCATCACGTCGTCATTACGACCGATGCAGGCTTTTTTCCAGTTTTCAGGCAGGCAATCTTTAAGCGCATCTACTTGTTCAGGAGATAGAAAGTCATCCCAAATGTAATAGCCTTGAGAGTGTAAAGAATCGATAAGCTTTTGCATGACAAGTGCCACCCTAGTGTTATTTGAAACAGGAGGCGCTTTATAGGGAATTACTTCTTTAGGTTCAAATCTTGATTTTTGTCGTGACGATTGGTTTGTTTTTCTGTGGACTCAACGTCATTAGCATTGGCGAGGAAGTGGGTGTCTTTAGAGAAGTTAACCACATCCAAAAGTAGGCTGATACCGTATTGGTAGCGACAACTTCAATGCTGGATGGTTGTGCTGTTGGTACCAGGTGAGTCTGACCTGTCAAAGTCGGATTTCCTAGTCTATCGAGCGAGAGCACATCGAGTTTCTAGGTGAATTCATGCTCCCGCGACAATAATGAAAAAAGCGAGGAGACCCTCGCTTTTTCTTATTGGTTACTTGGCAACGTTGCCTGCTACGTTAAGGGCGTCCCATGTTCTTGCGAATGGAGGTGCGTAGCAGAAATCCAAATATCCTAATTGTTGTGTCGTCATTTTAGCGGTGATGGCGACAGCCAGTGCATTGATGCGTCCAACAGCCCCTTTCTTACCAATGATCTCGCCACCAAGTAGAATGTTGGTTGTCGGCTCGTACACCAGTTTAATTTTGATGTCTTCTTGTCCAGGGTAATAGTCGGTCTGGTTTTTATCTTGGATGGTTGATGTCTTAATTTCCAACCCGTGCTCTTGGGCCATCATCTCGGAAACGCCAGTACACGCCAGTTCGTAATCGAGAACTTTCAAGCAAGATGAACCTAAGAAGCCGTTTAAGTAAGTGTCCTTACCTGCTAAATGGTCGGCCATCATACGAGCCTGTTTGTTAGCGGTAGTCGCGAGAGGAACATAGACAGACTGACCTAGTGCCATATGGTGAGCAACAGCGCAGTCACCAACGGCATAAACGTGCTCATCGTTTGTGCTTCCAAACTCGTCAACTAATAGTGCGCCATTCGCCGCTTTTGGTAGATTGAACGCTTCGGTATTTGGTTTGAAACCAAGA
>ASHK01000480.1 GCA_000695745.1 Vibrio madracius
AATTCATCGCTTGATGCACAGCATACTCTAGTTCATCTTCTTCCAATCGCGCGTCCAGCGTAATCACTTTGCTCATTACAGCACTTGCTGGAATCGTGACTGCTGCTTTTTTATGGAAAATAGGCGCGATCTTTCGGAGAATTTTAAGTTTCTTTACAGTTTCTTGATGTTTGAGCGTATGCGGATCAGCGAAAATGGCGCCGCAACCATTAAGCTCTAGTTGGTTTACAATTTTGATGTCGGTGTCTTCATAATTCAGCACCACTGCTTTGGTACTGTGATGGCCGATATCGATACCTGTAATCCATTTTCTTGCCATTTAAATAACCTCAACGAATGCATTAACAACGTGAAAAGGTTGAGATCGACGCTCAAATAAGCGTTAATTAACCCTAATAGGTAAATTTTTGGTCTAGAGTACAAGTAATTGCCTACCCATAACCTTAATTAATCAGGGAATCTCCGGTGAAGTTCATAAAGAGACTGTTGGTTTTTGCATTGATTTGCATGCTGCTTGGAGTCGGTACCATCTTCGGGTTTTACTACTACGTAAAGCCTGAGCTACCCGACGTTGCAACGTTAAAAGATGTACAACTACAAACTCCAATGCAGGTGTTTAGCCAAGATGGGAAGTTGATCGCACAGTTTGGCGAAAAACGTCGTATACCAATATCTTACGATGAGATTCCTCAAGAACTTATCGATGCTTTGATTGCGACGGAAGACAGTCGCTACTACGACCACTATGGCTTCGACCCAATAGGGATTACACGTGCGGCGTTTGCAGTGATCGCATCAGGCAGTGCCTCTCAAGGGGCCAGTACCATTACTCAACAGCTGGCACGTAACTTCTTCTTGTCTAATGAGAAGAAGGTTATGCGTAAAATCAAAGAGATCTTTATTGCGGTTCACATTGAGCAACTGCTGAGTAAGCAAGAAATCATGGAGCTGTACGTCAACAAGATCTTCCTCGGTTACCGTTCATACGGTTTTGGCGCCGCAGCTCAAGCCTATTTTGGACGCGACCTCAAAGATCTAACCCTAAGCGAGATTGCCGTGTTGGCTGGCTTACCTAAAGCACCATCAACGATGAACCCGATTTACTCGGTCGAGCG
>ASHK01000481.1 GCA_000695745.1 Vibrio madracius
GCCTTTGAGCACATCGTTTAAAAGGTACTTACTCCCATGAATCTTATAGTTATAACGCTCACCGACTTCAGGATTGTGATCATAATTCGCTTCATTTTCCCAAGTATTGAATGACGACATGACCACTTGAGCACCCGCTTCTAGACCGCTGAAATAGCCCATAGCATGGATATTTCTGAGCAAATCTTCTGAGTAACCATTTTTGCCTCGGTCTACCCCGGTAAGCGTGCCACCGTCTCCAACCCAGTGTTTTACATTCGATATCACATGGTGCTCACCCTTTAGGTCGTCCGCCGTTCCTTGAAGGCCAGTCACCATTTTAGCGGCGTAGGCGAAGGTAATTTCAGGATCTTCAGAATAACCTTCGTAAACACGTCCCCAACGTAAATCACGTGGCGTTGCTACTGTTGGAGCAAATGTCCAGTCTAACCCTGTGGCTGCGACTTCAATCGCAGTAATTTTGCCAATTCGTTGAATCAACTCAGGTCGCGTGCAGCGCCTAAACCAATGTTGTGTGGAAACACCGTCGCACTGAATACGTTATTGTGACCATGTACTGCATCGGTCGCCCACATAAATGGAATACGAAATGGTCTGTCTGCATAAGCTTCTTCGATGGCATGCCAGAATTCATCGGCTTTGTCGCTCCAATCTTGCGCGCTCGAGTGCTTATTTTCGTTCGGCCACGCACCGCCACCATTCAAAATGGACCCTAACTTGTACTGTTTTGCTTCTGCTGGTGTGACACCACGAAGATCTGGCTGGATCATCTGACCCAGTTTCTCTTCGATTGTCATCTGGGCCACAATATTGGCAACTTCATTTTCTATCGCAGTGTCCTTGGCGATAGCCGATTTAATTTGTGGCCATTCTTTAAAATAAGGTGTTTGATAAGACATCTTGAATTCCTAAATACAAAAACTATGTGAATAAATGACAACGAGTAAAGTGATTGGACGAAATCTCGACTGGCTCTGGTAAATACTCCGAGCATTCCGTTTTCGCCTGTGGGCAACGCCCTGCGTAGGGACAACCTTTCTTTTCAGGTGACCACATTGGCGTTTCCATCGAACGATGCGTCGGCAGCTTGTCGTGAATACTGCGGCTTGGATCCGGCACGGCCGCAAGCAATAGCTGGGTATACGGGTGTTGTGGGTTTTGCGTGATTTGTTCTGTATCCCCCCATTCCACCATATGACCGCAGTACAGCACTATGGTGTCTTCAGCAAAATAGCGCGCTGTCGCAATATCATGGGTGATGTACATAAACGACTTGCCCATTTCATGCTTCATGCGATTCATTAGGTTCAGTACACCGATGCGAATTGACACATCCAACATAGAGGTGGGCTCATCCGCTAAAATCACTTTCGCTCCGATAGCCAATGTTTTCGCTAAGAAAACCCGTTGGCGCTGACCGCCTGACAACTGATGTGGAAACTTATCCAACACTTCTTTTGGTGGCGTCAGGCCGACCTGAGTGAGAATTTTAACCAAGCGGTATTCCATCTCTTTACCCGGCTTCAATCCATGATAGATCTGCATTGGTCGCATCAAGTGATAACGAATCGTGTGCAATGGGTTTAATGAACTGAACGGATCTTGGAAGACCATTTGAACATCGCGTCGATAAGCATCTAGCTCTGCTCCGGAGGTAAACTCATCAATGTTGGTACCGTGATAGTAAATTCCACCTTCCGTCGCCTTGTGAATTTTGGTGGCGATTTTGGCACTGGTACTTTTACCGCACCCCGACTCACCAACAACTGCCACACAGCGCGCTTCACGAAGTTGGAAATTGAGCCCATTCACCGCACGTAAGTACTGTTTTGGCGAGAAAATCGATGCGCCTTTTTTGCGAAAATCGATACAAAAGATCTTTCGCTTCTAGAATAACTGGATGTTTTGCATCCAAAGCTGCTTGGTCAATATGAGGACTTCTTGCATTCATAATTACGCCACTCCTTCGGTTTCAAGTTGCAGTGGTGTATGACAAGCCACCCAGCGCGACTGTCCTAAACTGACTAACTTTGGTTCTTGGGTTCGGCATTGCGTGGTCGCTTTAAAGCAGCGAGGCGCAAAACGACAACCTGGTGGCACTTTTTTAAGATCCAAAGGCGATCCCGGAATGCCTTTCATCTCTTGCAGTTCACCTTTTAGTGTTGGGAAGGAATCGCCCAAACCATGCGCGTAAGGATGGTTCGGCTGCTGCAATATGACCTTCGAAGGTGCCAGTTCCACTAACTGACCCGAGTACATGATGCCAATACGGTCACACAGCTCCACCATCAGGCTTAGGTCATGGGTAATAAACAAAATTGAGAAGCCAAAACGCTCTTTAAGCTCATACACTTTCTGCAGGATTTCGCGTTGTACCACCACATCAAGTGCAGTAGTAGGTTCATCCATAATAAGTAGCTTTGGATTGAGCGCTAACGCCATCGCAATAACGACACGTTGACGCATTCCCCCTGAAAACTGATGTGGATAATCAAACAGACGCTCTGTTGGAATATCTACGATACGCAGTAACTCTTTCGCTTTCTCAATGCTCTCCTCTCGGCTCGATACCAAACCATGAGCGTCAAAAATATCGAAGAACTGATATTCAATGGTTTTGACTGGATTTAAACAGTTCATTGCGCTTTGAAAACCATCGACGTATCCTTCCAGCGGAAGTTTCTTAACTCATCGTCGTCCATTTTTAGTACATCTTGACCTTCGAATAGGATTTCACCTTCTGAGATCAACGCTGGCGGTCTGTGTAAGCGCATTAGTGAGTAAGCAATGGTTGATTTACCGCAGCCTGACTCACCTGCCAAGCCCAAAATACTCGCCACGGTTAATATGAAAACTCACGTTGTTAACCGCACGAACTTTGCCATCAAAGGTCACATAGTCGACACAGAGATTTCGAACATCTACCAACGTCGATGTTTCTGTATGTGTGAAATTAACCATTGGCATTCTCCATTTGTAAGCGCTGTTGCTTCGCAGCTTGTTTCGCTGCTTTTTTCTCTTCACGACGGTAACGCGCCATAATTCGTTGAGCTTTCAATTTCGGATTTGATATTTCATCAATAGAGAAGTTGATAAGAGCTAAACCAATGGCTACCGATGCAAGCGCAACAGAAGGCGCCATAATTTCCCACCAAGCACCGATACGTATCGCAGAGGTCTGATCGGCGTTGTACAACATGCCGCCCCATGTCACCGCAAGAGGATCGCCTAGTCCAATAAACTCCAAGGTAGCTTGCGTCATAATGGCGTAGATAACCG
>ASHK01000482.1 GCA_000695745.1 Vibrio madracius
AACCTTCTACCAACATAGTGTCTTCAACGGATCTGAAGACAGAGGTTCAGTAAATGCAAAAGGATATTCTCTACGTCGAGCCTTGCGAGCAAAATGCTCAACCTATCATCGATTTGTTAGTGGAGCAGGGCTTCAACGTGACTCACGTTAGAACGGGTCGCTCTGCACTCCTCACGGCTGCGGTTCTATCAGTTTGGTCAGCTCCAATCTACCGGATATGAGTATTCGCGAGTGGATTGCGTGTCACCAGCGAAAACCAGCCCCCGGTGTTGCCATTGCTATTGTTGAGCAAGACCAAGGTATCTTAGCGGCCGAGGCAATGAAAGCTGGTGCAACAGACTACTTGTTGCGTCCATTTGAAGCGGCACAACTTGTCAATTTGATTCGACGCGTTGAAGCGTTAGAGAAGCCAATGGCTAACATTGTTGCGGAGTCTTGGCGCAGTAAACAAGTACTGCAATTGGCGCATCGCGCAGCGTGCACGAGTGCCAGTGTGTTGATTACCGGAGAGTCAGGCACGGGCAAAGAAGTCTTAGCTCGTTATGTTCATGATCAGTCTCCTCGTGCACAACAGCCTTTCGTGGCGGTTAACTGTGCAGCGATCCCTGAGTCCATGCTAGAAGCCGTATTATTTGGTCACGTAAAAGGGGCGTTTACTGGGGCGACAGGATCGCAAACTGGCAAGTTCGAAGAAGCTAATGGCGGCACCATCTTGCTGGATGAAATTGGTGAGATGTCACCAGCAGTTCAAGCCAAGCTGTTGCGTGTGCTTCAGGAAAGAGAAGTGGAGCGCGTTGGCAGTCACAAGTCGATCGCTTTGGATATTCGAGTGATTGCTGCCACCAACAAAGACCTTCGCCAAGAGGTGCAAAAAGGGACGTTTAGGGAAGACCTGTATTACCGTTTAGATGTGTTACCGCTCCATTGGCCACCGCTTCGTGACCGTAAAGATGACATTCTGCCGATCAGTCAATTCTTTATAAATAAGTATAAAGAGCAAGCCAATTGCTACCTATCAGAGGATGCGCGACAAGCGCTTAGCCAATACCACTGGCCTGGCAATATTCGCGAATTGGAGAACGTAATTCAACGTGCTCTCGTTATGCGCCATGGTGACTACATTACGGCACATGATTTGATGTTACCGATTGAGATCCCGTGTTTTA
This sequence comes from Vibrio madracius, assembly GCA_000695745.1. Lineage (GTDB taxonomy): Bacteria > Pseudomonadota > Gammaproteobacteria > Enterobacterales > Vibrionaceae > Vibrio > Vibrio madracius. The sequence goes on from ASHK01000482.1 coordinate 1,167, forward strand.
ACCCTGTCGCGCCTAATGAAAACCAGATGGCCACGTGGAAGTCAAAAAGCAGGCAGAATTCCAATTTATCTTAGAAAAATTACGTCAATTTGGCGGAAACCGAACCAAAACGGCGGACGCTTTAGGGGTTTCTACACGAGCACTCCGCTACAAACTAGCAGCGATGCGAGAGCAAGGAATCGATCTACAGTCAGCCATTGGCTCGGCTGCGTAAAGGAGAAATTTGATGGCGATGCAACCTATAAACAACGCGTTATCCGCAGAGCAATTGATGCTGACAAAAATGCAGGTAATGCAGCAGCATGTGCAGCCTGACTTTGTGGTATCCAATAACCCAATGAATGTGAATCAGGTCAATGAACCGATGGCCTTCTCCGGGGCAATGAAAAATGTGCTCGATATGGTGAACCAACATCAATCGACAGCTTCACAAAAAATCACGGCGGTAGAGACTGGGCAAAGTGATGACCTTGTCGGCGCTATGATTGCTAGCCAGAAAGCGAGTTTGTCGTTTTCTGCTTTGATGCAAGTTCGCAACAAGGTGGTTGCGTCTTTTGAAGACATTATGAAGATGCCGGTGTAGAACATGTCAGAATTAACACCTCAAACAGTGGCGGCTGCGGCCCCATCGATGTTGCCCGAAAAACGCGCCATCGACAAATATGAATGAGTTCAACACCAAAATGAAGCAGTTGTGGTCAAGTTCCCAACGCAACTTGGTGTTGTCGGCCGTACTCGCGGCGATTGTTGCCGCTATCATTGTGGTGGCGTTATGGAGCTCTTCGCAAAGTTATCGTCCGCTATACAGCCAGCAAGAACGTTTTGATATTGGTGAAATTGTGTCGGTTTTGGAATCTGAAGGGATTGCTTACCGGCTGCAAGAGCAAAATGGTCAAGTGTTAGTTGCAGAAGGGCAAGTGGCGAAAATTCGTATGCTCTTGGCGGCGAAAGGGGTTAAAGCTCAGTTGCCTACTGGATTAGATTCTCTCAAAGAAGACAGCGCTTTGGGGACGAGCCAATTTATGGAAAATGCGCGTTATCGTCATGGACTAGAAGGTGAGTTAGTACGCACCATTATTTCCCTCAATGCCATTTCTAATGCTCGTGTTCACTTAGCCATTCCAAGACAGACATTGTTTGTACGCCAACAAGGTGAAGAACCATCGGCATCGGTGATGCTTGAATTGAAGCCGGGTGAAGATCTCAAATCAGAGCAAGTTGAAGCCATCATCAACTTAGTGGTCGGCAGCGTAACGGGCATGAAGCCAGAATTTGTTTCTGTTATTGACCAATATGGCCGTTTGCTCAGTGCCGATGTTGGTTCGGCGGAAGCCGGCAAAGTGAACGCCAAATATCTCGAGTACCAAAAAAACGTTGAGAAGCAGATCATTCAACGAGCAGCCGATATGCTGACGCCGATTGTGGGTCCAAGCAATTATCGTGTTCAGGTCGCGGCGGATATGGATTTTAGTCGAGTGGAAGAGACACAAGAAATCCTCGACACC
>ASHK01000483.1 GCA_000695745.1 Vibrio madracius
CCTTCCCAGAATGAAGATAGGAAAGTATGATTCGGCATGAAAACGGTAGTTTGTGTATGATTTTTGTTTGGCGACTAAACCATATCACTTACTACCGTTTTTGTTTTTAGTTCCCGCTAATCCGCGATGAACCTATTTTTTTGCCGCTTAAACAATGACTAAGCCAACGACGCTGTTCATAAGAGAGCGATTTGTTTTTCTGATTGAACACCATAAATAAGCAACCATGCTCGATTCGTGCTCGTGACGTTGTACTCGCTTCTTGGTGCTGCTCTAGATCGATCTCTGGATGCTTGATGATTTTTTGTGGATATGGGTCTGCGGCTGCCGAGACGTTGTGATTGCATGACTTTGGATCGTTCAATAAAGGCGTGGTGCCATCATCAACAGACCAGATGGACACACCATCGGTTAATGATCGAAGTCCGTAATACTGTTCATTGGCCTTCAAACTCAGCAGAGTTTGTGTGTGCTCCGTTAAAGAAAACACACCACAACCCACAATATGATTATCCGTTGACACTAGTTGCTCTGGCAGCTGTATCGAGTACTTAACATCGCTTAACAAGGCCGCAAATCCTTGATCAGGTCGAGACAACGTCACCGTGAGACTGTAGGGTGGTTTGACATTAATGTCTAACACGTGGTCCAGCTCATGACGGTAATAACGCTGTTCACGCAGTCGAAGCAGCAAGCTGGCCACGATATTGGCATCAACAGCCCGGCCATTGTGGAAGTACACCGAGGGTCTGAGGTAGAAAGTCCAAGTTTTATGATCTTCGCTTGACTCCCAATGGTGGGCGATATCTGCTTGTGGTTCACCCTTGAGGTCTGTACCCACTAAACATGCGTGTACCTGACGGATAAGAAAGCGCTCGCTGTTTCTTTGTGGCACATGAGGCACTAACCGTGCGAAAGCGCGATTATATGTCAACTGAACATTGACTCGCCCTTCACTAACTTGTGCGCCTGAATGTTGCTGCAGTAGCTGCCCGAATGCCGTTTGATCGTTATCGAGAAACTCCAGTGCCCTATCATATTTATTCTCTTTAACCCAATTAGAAGCGATATGACGCTTCACTTCTAACTCAGTGAGTTTCTTAATAAATGTGGAACGTTGATTTCTACCAGAGCGAGGTACCCAAACTATCCAATGATTATGGCTCATTTGTTTAAGAATCGAACGAGCATGGCGTGGACTTGTGAACATCGCATCGGATAACTGAGCAAGAGTTATTGGATATTCTTGGTTCAGCGCAAAATCGTCTAGACGTTCATAGTAACGAAACAGGTTTACATTCTCCAAAACAGGCACTCCAAACTCAAACAACTCTTCCTTATATTGACAACAGCCACGAACAATCAATTACTTAAATAACACAAAGCAAAAATAAGGAATAAAGTAGCATAAAACCGAACTGTTTTTGTATTCCATATTTTAGCTCACACTGTATAGGAAATCGAAAATCAGCCTTAACCGGAGGTGTAAGATGACGAAAGTAAAAGCCACAACTCGCAAAACAGCCGATGTCAGTGACTGCCAACGCCCATTGAAACGGTTCTACCTTGCTCAAATTTCCAATTCTAAGTCGCCGTTACAAACGCAAGCCCTACTTCGCCTTGCTAAACTTTGCCACTACTTAGACTAAAAATTTAGCGATAGCATCTTGTTTATGTGTTTATGCTCCACCCCCAAAAACCGCAAGCGCTTTGCTATCGCTATTCCAACTAGGTTTAGTAAATAAAAGAATTCTCATTCACATTTCGTTGTTATTTCATTCCTAACAATCGTACTATGATGCCCTCTTCCATTTCACGATAACGACAATGTTCTCTAGACAGCGTTTTGCGACTATCGCTATAACATGTTTACCACCTGTTGCTCATGCGACTGGACTTAATTTTTGGGAATCTTCAGCCTCGAATAGTGCGCTTGCTGGCGCGAATGGCGCTCATGCTGTCGATGCTAGCGTTTTAGCGACAGCACCATCGAG
>ASHK01000484.1 GCA_000695745.1 Vibrio madracius
TCAGAAGACAGTACTGACAAGCTAGCGGCATTTGAATCGGCACAGAAAGCGCAAGGCTATTTACCTATCAATCACTTTGGTGATTTGGAGTTTGCATCGAACGTAGCGCAAACCGAAGAACTCGCCAAAGCAGTACGCCCGCTGTCGAGTAGAGCATTAGACGATACAGAAATAAACCTGCAAGTAGACTTGGGGCCGATCACTATTCGATTACAAGGTTGGGTCACTGGCCTCTATGGTTCTGGTCTACTTAGATATCGCAGTGGTCGGTTGCGTTCTAGTGACTATCTAAATGCTTGGATTGACCATTTGGCGTTGACCCTAGCAGGACATCCTACAGCGACACATATGCTGGCTTATGACAAAAAAGAAGGGGTAGTGCATCGCGTCTATCCACCACTTGATAAGGTTCAAGCTGAGCAGTATATGAAGCAGCTATTGGAGTTATTTTTAGACGGTTTGGATAAGCCATTAGCTTATTTCCCTGAATCGGCATTGGCGGGAGTCGAAGCCAACTTTAGCCGTGGCAACTGGACGCCGAACGATGAAAAGATGCTAAGCAAAATGGAAGCGCGATTTATCGGTGGTTATATGCAAACGGGAGAGGGAGAGAATCCCTATATTTCTCGAGTCTGGTCTGAATGGGACGATGGCCTTGCCAATGAACTCAAGTTAGTCACGCAATTAGTGCTCGAAGCGCCAAGAACGGTCAGTGTGGATGCTGAAGAGTTCTACTCTCAAGGCTAAGAGAAAGTCTTATGCACATATCAGATCTGGTAAGAAAGAGAGAGGGTGGCCGCCAGTGTTTTTATAGTGTGTAGGGAGATTGCTGTACGGCCAAGTAGGTCAGAGGGACCAGTTTCTAGGGCGCATAGTAGTGGGAGCGGATAATGAATTCCGTGAATGCGATCGCACCCTGCATAAATGGTAGTTATATCTAATTGATAGAATTAAAGAATTAAGCGTTGGATCACACAGTTGAGTTTAAACACCATGTCACAGAGCCATGAACCGATAGCGTTAGACACCATGCAGTTTCCATTGCACGGTGCAAGATTAATAGAAGCGTCTGCGGGCACAGGTAAAACATTTACCATTGCGGGTCTGTATTTACGTCTACTTCTTGGTCATGGCAGCGATCAAAGTCGTCATCAACAGCCATTAACGGTCGACCAGATCTTAGTCGTAACGTTTACGGAAGCGGCAACGGCGGAGCTTAGGGATCGTATTCGCGCTCGAATCCATCAAGCGCGAATTGCTTTTGCGCGTGGTAACAGTGACGACCCAGTCATTAAGCCTCTGTTAGCCGATATTACTGATCGGCGCTTTGCAGTGGATACTTTGCTGCAAGCAGAACGACAAATGGACGAAGCGGCGGTGTATACCATCCATGGTTTCTGCCAACGAATGTTAACCCAAAATGCGTTGAGTCTGGATCTCGATTTAACAATGAAATTTATAACTGACGAAAGCAGACTAAAAGCACAAGTAGTCGCGGATTTTTGGCGCAGCCAGTTTTATCCTTTGGGGCTGGAGTTAGCTAGTGAAGTCCGAAAGCTATGGGCAACGCCAAATGATTTGCTCAAGGTCATTGCTCATTACCTGACGGGGCCTGCGTTGTCGCTGACCAATGTCGATGCTTGCAGCGATATTACCCAGCTCCATGCACAGAATTTACAGCGAATCCAAGCCCTTAAGTCTGAGTGGTTGGCGGTTGCCGATGACATCGTTGGGTGTATCAGTCAATCGGACGTTAATAAACGCAGCTACACCAAAAAATCGCTGCCTACTTGGGTTGCGGCGATCACTGATTGGTCCAAACAAGAAACACTGGATTACTATTTACCAACGCAATTAGAGAAATTTGCTCAAAACGTTCTTATAGAAAAAACGCCTAAGGGTGACGCGCCAACGATGGCGATCTTTGCTGCGATCGAAGCCTTTTTGGCACAGCCGCCTGAGCTTAAAACATCATTGTTGGCATTGGCTATTCAGCATTGTCGTCAGCGACTGGCGTTAGCCAAAGAACAAAAGCAATGGCTCTCCTTTGATGACTTGTTAACCCACTTGTCTGCCGCGTTGGACGGTGAATCTGGTGACAGTCTTGCAGAGAAAATTCGAAGCCAATTTCCGGTGGCGATGATCGATGAGTTCCAAGATACGGACCCGCTTCAGTACCAAATATTTAGTCATGTGTACTTAAATCACCTCGACTGTGGCTGGTTTATGATTGGCGATCCTAAGCAGGCGATCTACGGTTTTCGTGGTGCCGATATTTTCACTTATATACAAGCTCGAAATCAGGTACAAGACCACTATACGCTGGGTACCAACTGGCGCTCCAGTGAGAGTATGGTCGACGGAGTGAATACGCTATTTAAACAGGCTGACTCTGCCTTTCTCTACGATGATGACATTCCGTTTCATGCCGTCAATGCGAGTCCTAAAGCAGGCAAAATGCAGTGGCAATTTAATGGTGAACATCAAGCGGCAATGCAATTTTGGCTGCAAGATGCGCAATCCCCCATTGCTAAAGGGGATTATGTGTCAACAATGGCCGTCGCTACCGCTCAGCACATTAAACAGGTGTTAACCCAGTCTCAAACCGGTAAAGCGGCGCTGGTTAATGGAGATAGCCACGAAGCGATTGAAGCGGGCAACATTGCAGTGTTGGTGAGAACCGGTAGCGAAGGTCAGTTGATTAAACAGGCGTTGGCTGAGCGCGGTATTGCTAGCGTTTATCTTTCCAATCGAGACAGCGTTTTTACCAGCGAAATTGCTGATGATGTGCTGCGTTTGATGCTGGCAGTTTGGCATCAAGATGATGAGAGAATGCTAAAAAGTGCGTTGGCTTCGCAGCTATTTGCTCTGCCTGCCGTCCAACTAGACAGTCTCAATAACGATGAAAACCTTTGGGAACAAGTGGTTGCTGAATTTCGTGAGTATCGTCAACTTTGGATGTCGCGCGGCATTTTGCCAATGCTGCGCTCGGTGTTGTTTAAACGAGAAATATCCAACCGACTGCTGGCCACTGATGGTGGTGAGCGATTACTTACCGACTATCTCCATTTGGGAGAACTGCTGCAGGCAGCAAGGCAAGATATGGAAAGCGACAGCGCGTTATTGCGCTGGCTGGGGCAAGCCATTGATGACGCGAAGCAAGGGCTTGGATCTAGTGACGAGCATATTCAGCGTTTAGAGTCAGAGCGGAATCTGGTTCAGATTATCACGATTCATAAGTCAAAAGGTTTGGAATACGATTTAGTGTATCTGCCGTTTGTGGTGAGCTATCGAGAAGCGAACGAAGCGAAGTTCTATGATGCAGAAAGCCAGTCATCGGTGCTCGATCTGCGTCAATCGTTAGCTTCGATGGCACAAGCGGACAAAGAGCGGCTTGCTGAAGATTTACGTCTCATCTATGTTGCATTAACTCGTGCGGTTTACGCCTGTTTTATAGGGATGGCGCCGCTTAGAAATGGCCGTTCCACCAAGGAGCCAACAGGGCTTCATCACAGCGCGATTGGGCATCTGATTCAAAATGGGCAAGAGATGGGGGTGAGCGAGTTAAGTTCTGCGCTCAACCAACTTACCAATGCGTCTCAAGCTATCGCGATTACTGAGTTACCAGAGCTCGATGAGGAGCGTTATCAAGAGTTGGAGCGACCAACCGAAGAGCTTGTCGCTAAAGCTCAATCCAAGACCATCGACCGTGATTGGCGAATCACCAGCTACTCAGCCCTTGTAAAACAGAGCCATCATAGCAGCGATAATGAGGTGTTTATTGAGGCATCTGGGCTCGATATCGATTCATCTGAAGAACACGAAGTCGATGTGTTATTGGAGCCAGAAAAAACCATTTTTCATTTTCCTAAAGGAGCTCGTCCCGGTACGTTTTTGCATACGGTATTTGAACAGGTGGAATTTACAGAGCCTGCCACATCATCACAAAACAGTGAGGTGATTCGTCAACTTCTCGAACGGGAACAATACGATGCAGAGTGGTTACCGGTGATTCAGCAGCTTGTGGATCAGGTTATGAATACGGCGCTAGATGGTAAGGCGTTGTATTTAAGAGATAAGGACTCTGCGCAACGTTTAGTCGAGATGGAATTCCTGTTGCCGATTGAAGTACTTGATGCGGTGTCATTAAACCGTGTTATACAACGCTATGATGCGTTATCTGCGAAGGCAACTGAGTTGGTTTTTACACCGTTAAAGGCATGCTAAAGGCTTTATTGACTTAGTGTTTGAACATCAAGGTAAGTACTATGTGCTCGACTGGAAATCAAATCATTTAGGCGATGAAGCAGAACGTTATCAAAAACATCAACTCAACAACGCTATGGTTGATCATCGTTATGATCTCCAATACCAAATTTACGCGTTGGCGCTGCATCGTTTCTTGAAACCCGCATCGCGGATTATGATTATGACCAGCATTTTGGCGGCGTGTTTTATCTCTTTTACGAGGGGTTAGACCTGATTCTGACTCCGGTATTTTTAGTGCTAGACCAGATAAAGCCATGATAGAAGCGTTGGATGGGTTGATGTCAGGAGAGCCTTTGCAATTGGACGAAACAAATGAGCAAATGGGGTTAGATTTCTGATGGGAATGGTATTAGAAAATTTCTCCGAATGGGTGACGTATTTAGCAGAAAAAAGCATTTTGAGGCCCCTGGATTTTCAGTTTGCTAAGTTTATTGCCTCCATAGAATCACAGCATCAAGATGAGTTGATGTGGTTAGCTTCGGTAACCAGCTACCAGTTGGGTCAAGGACATATTTGTGTCAATCTTGATGCGGATGAGCACGTATTACCACCTATGCCCAGTTTAATTGGTTTGTATGGTGAAGCGGCTGAATCACTAGAATACTTGGTTAACCAAGTTGACTGGCAACAGGTCATGATGGAAGCGTCAACGGTTACCTGTTTGTCTCCAAACGAAGTTATGACCGCGGCGGTCACGCCATTGGTTTGGCAGCAAAATAGGCTTTATCTTCAGCGTTATTACTATTTTGAGCAGACCATTGCCACTCGCCTCAATGCGATGGCGGAGCTATTCCCATCGAAAGAGGCGCTCAGCAAAGCGTCGCAACGATGTTAGACCGTTTATTCATGCGTGAGTATCACTACCTGTATACTGCCTTGTCTGCGCTACCCGCAGAGCAGAATAATCAAGTCATGCGTCAGCAAGTTATCTGCGATTTTCTCGATGTCGTCGATGCAGAGCCTATCGATTGGTTTTATGTTGACGACATAGTCACGCAAGCGACCAATGTAACAGCACTGCAAGCATTAGATGACGCGATTCCATTATCATTGTGTTTGAACTGGCAAAAAGTGGCTGCTGCTGTTGCACTTACCCGCCGATTCGCCGTCATATCAGGTGGACCGGGTACTGGCAAAACCACGACAGTAACTAAGCTGTTAGCTGCGATGGTGCATCAGGCGAATCAATCAGGTGAATCACCTTCCATTAAGCTGGTGGCACCAACAGGGAAGGCGGCCGCTCGTTTGACTGAGTCCATCGGTAAAGCGGTCGACTCATTGACTGTTGAGCCTAAAATTAAGCAGCAAATTCCGACAGAGTCGAGTACGTTGCATCGCTTACTCGGAGCCATTCCCGGTCGTGTTGAGTTTCGACATAACAAAGCTAACCCACTGCATTTAGATGTGCTTGTTCTCGA
>ASHK01000485.1 GCA_000695745.1 Vibrio madracius
GTACCGGCCCAACTTCTCAACAAACCAGTAATTGAACTGAGCATTGGTCAACAACAACGTGTGGCCGCTGCACGCGCCTTAATTGGTCAGCCTGAGTTTCTTATTGCCGATGAGCCAACGTCTGCTTTGGATCACGATAACCGAGAAGCCTTTATCGAGTTACTGATGGAACAAGCCAACCAAGCGCATTCCACACTGATCTTTGTCAGTCACGATCCGACGCTCGAATCTCTATTTACGCGTAGCGAAAATTTACTGGATATCAACCAAGCGAGAGCACTATGAGTATTACATTGAAACTAGCTTGGAAAAGTCTTCTCAACCGAAAAACTACCGCATTATTAACCATTATGACCGTCGCTATTTCGGTAATTCTTCTCATGGGCGTTGAGCGGATTCGAACTCAAGCAAAAAGCAGTTTTGCCAATACGATTTCAGGTACTGACCTCATCGTTGGTGGCCGTTCTGGCCAAGTGAACCTGCTGCTCTATTCTGTCTTTCGTATTGGGAATGCTACCAATAATATCGACTGGAAAAGCTTCGAAGAGTTTAGCCAACATCGCGCCGTTGATTGGGCGATTCCCATTTCGCTCGGAGACTCACACAAAGGGTTTCGAGTCATGGGAACGAATCACAGCTATTTTGAGCACTACCAATATGGACAGAAGCAACATTTAAGCTTCTCTTCAGGTCATGAGTTTAATGGATTATTTGAAACCGTACTCGGCTCTGATGTTGCCAAATCGCTAGGCTATGACATTGGCAGTGAAATCATTATTGCACACGGCATCAGTGATGTGGGCTTTAGCCGCCATGAAAACCTCCCTTTCAAAGTGGTCGGCATACTGGCTCCAACAGGGACACCTGTCGATAAAACGGTTCATGTTTCGCTTGAGGCAATCGAAGCAATACATGTTGGTTGGGAGTCAGGGGCGAACCTCGGCAACACACCCAGCAAGGAACAACTAGAGCAGATTGACTTCCAGCCTAAGCAAATCACCGCCATGTTGATAGGTCTTAAGAGCAAGATTCAAACCTCGCTCTACAAAGACAGATTAATACCTATAAGCAAGAACCACTAAGCGCTATTCTTCCTGGCGTTGCCTTGCATGAATTGTGGGGCATGATGAGTGTGGCTGAACAAGCGTTGCTCATCGTCTCTATTTTTGTTGTTGTCGCCGGTTTGATGGGGATGCTTTCAAGCTTGTTAACCAGCTTACAAGAGAGACGCAGAGAAATGGCGATACTGCGTGCCATGGGAGCAAGACCTCGACATGTATTTACCTTGTTGGTCAGTGAAGCGACGGTTCTAACTTCTGTGGGTATCATTTGCGGTATTGGTGGCATGTATGCCATGCTAGCGGTCGCTGCGCCAATCATTACAGCAAACTACGGTATCAATATAGCACTGACCGCGATTACCGCTCATGAGTGGATGTTACTAGGGTTTGTTCAAATCGCAGGAATGGTCATTGGATTCTTCCCTGCGCTGCGCGCATACCGACAATCATTAAGCGATGGCATGACCATCCGAATTTAGCGAGATTGACATGAAAATACTGCCTAAACTCGTTGGCATTCTATTATTAACGATAAGCATG
>ASHK01000486.1 GCA_000695745.1 Vibrio madracius
CGACGAGTTCGGGGTCTAACGCTGACGTCGGCTCATCGAACAACATAACTTCCGGCTCGACCGCTAAAGCTCGAGCAATGGCAGCACGTTGCTGCTGACCACCTGATAGATGTCCGGGGTAGTAGTCTTTTCTCTCATACAGTCCTACTTTCTTTAAAAGCAGCTCTGCGTTCTCAATAGCCTGTGCTTTGGGCACGCCAAGTACGTGAACAGGTGCTTCAATAATATTCTCAAGCACTGTCATATGAGACCAAAGATTGAAACCTTGAAATACCATGGCCAAACGAGAACGGATTCGTTGGACTTGCTTTTCATTGGCTGGTAGAGACTCACCCGCTCGATTACGTTTCATCTCGATTAACTCACCGTTAACCCAAATTTCGCCCTCGGTGGGAGTTTCAAGGAGGTTGATACAACGAAGGAAGGTACTTTTTCCAGAACCAGATGAGCCAATAATTGAGATGACATCACCTTTATGTGCAGAAAGGGAAATCCCTTTTAAAACTTCATTTTGACCAAAGGTCTTGTGCAGTTCTTTTATGTCCAGCGCTGGTACATCATTCATGCGCTTGTGCTCCCTGTATATTATTGACTGCTATGCCTATTCGTGAAGGCAAAAGGTACTCCGACCTTTTTATTGCTCGCTACAAGCTAGCACTACAATGTGCGGTTTGCAACAAACTATTAACCTGTTTTTTATTTACTAAATAGGGATTGTATCCGACGAATTATGCAAATTAAAGAGTTTATAACTTATAAATGTGAATAATCTTTACCGAACTATGCAAAATTAGTCATTGGTGGATTTTTATACCAAAACAGAATTTATTGCGCATTTGTTACGCGAAGTGCATCTCATTTAGTTGTTATAACCAATACCAACCACCCAAGCAGTACATAAGACCATCTAATAGCGTATTAGTGGAAATTATAATCTAGTTGAGTGTTTTGATAGTTAGATCATAAATGTCCGATAACGTAGAATTGTTGCCGATAGGACATGGCATAATTTTTGTTGACTATGAATCACTCGACCACTTACTAGGAAGAGCCTTTGATTTTTTATATTGTCACTGTTGCAGGTTTTCATACTGCTTTTCTAGCGCTTCCGTTCCGCCGTTTTTTCATGCCCCTCGCTTCGCCCATTATTGTTCATAAAATTTTCATATTGAAAGTCGCTTACGTTCACTGTTAATAAAGTGCGCTGATTCAAACAACTGTTGTAGTTTTCTTTCACATTTTTTCTTAAAGTGATCAAGATCAATCAAGGTCTTAGAGTTGCTTGTTAGACTCGGCTCCATTGATATAGCACGAATTATTCACCCCATTATTAGGAATCTCGTCTATTCTTAGCACGTCAAAAACGTGCAGCAGCCTAGCCAAGTCGGTGTGAACCAGTTCGTTTATCAAGCCAAACGACTAACTTTTTATATATATGAGGAATCTATGTCAGACGCAGTTAACAAAGCGCATTCTGATTCAGATATCGAGACTAAGAGCTATCAAGAGCTTCATCGTCCAGCATCTGAGTTTGCCAGCCGCTCTGAATACCTAGACCACGAACTTCAAATCATGAAACCACGCCGCTTCGCTTTAAACTTGCCCGGCCGTGATTTCCGTTTTGAGTTAGAAGATTTAGTACCAGCTCTTGCCGGTACCATTGGCATTATTGCAATGTATTCTGCGGTAATGATGTCATGGGCTGATGGTCTTACCGCTGCTTGGGATCACGTAAACTTAGGCAAAGAGTTTGCGATTGAAGTAGCACGTGTAGAAATGCTGATTCCAGCGTTTCTGTTCTGTATTCTCTCATCCGGTTTCATTAACCCAAGGGCTAACCTTGCTGGTAACCACGGTCCGATGATTCCACTTATCGGCTCTATTGCACTTGCTGGTGCTCACCCTCTTGCTCTAGCACTCCTTCTTGGTGTATTCGGTCTATTGCTCAGCTACTTTAAAGGTGGTTCTAAGCTGGTAAACCTGACGTCTCAAGGTACTGCGGGCGGCTTATTAATCTTCCTAGGCTTTACAGGCACCATGAGCCAAATCGGTTCTATTCAGGAATGGGCTGTTGGCTTGCAATCTGCAACGGTTGAGCCAGGCGACATGGGCTACATCGGCCTTATCGTTCTGGGTATCACTATCGCAGTTTATGCTTACCTAGCGAAAATCAACATGCGCTGGCTTGCCATCCCAGTTTGTGCGATTACGGGTCTTCTACTTGCGCTTGCGCTAGGTGCTGGCTTCGACTTAAAATTCGAAACTGAAATGGGCCTTCCAAATCTAAACCCTATTTACTGGTGGGGCAGCACAGAAGAAGGTTGGATGCTAGGTCTTCCTAACCTACAACACTTCATCGCTTCACTACCGTTTGCGATTCTAGCCGTTGCGATGTGGTCACCAGACTTCCTTGGTCACCGTATCTTCCAAGAATTGAATTACCCACGTAAAACTGAAAAAGTACTGATGGATGTTGATGACACTATGACTATGTGTTCGATCCGTCAAATGGTTGGTACAGCAGTGGTGGTGGTAACATCACATCTTCTTGGGGTACATACATGATCCCAGCTGCGATCGCTAAGCGTCCAATTCCAGCCGGTGCAATTTTGCTTGGCTCTCTATGTATCATCGTTGCCATTCTTGGTTTCCCTATGGATGTAGCGGTATGGCCACCAGTAATGCGCGTTGCACTGCTTGTAGGTGTATTCCTTCCTTTACTTGAAGCAGGTATGCAGATGGTTAAAGAGACTAAGGACTCTCAAGCTGCAGGTATCTGTATCTTCGCATCAGTCGTTGCTAACCCAGTACTAGCATGGGCTCTGACCATGTTCTTGGATAATAATGGCTTAATTGGTGACAAAGAACGTGCTTCTCGTCTATCTTTTGTAGATAAGATTGTCATCCCTGTGGGTGTGTTCGTTATCTGCTTAGTAGCGATGCTAGCTGTAGGTATGTTAGAAGGCCAGTACGGCATTCCAGCGTTCCTATAATGTCTAGTTGATTATGTGGGCAG
>ASHK01000487.1 GCA_000695745.1 Vibrio madracius
TATACGAGTTAAGAATGGTAAATCAATGGCTTTGTGACTCATACTGGTTTAAGTGCCCAAAAAAAGTCAACATATCAATAAAAGCTGAAAATCAGACCGATGCAAACGTTTGCGTTGTAGCTTTTGAAATAATTTTCTGGGACAATGCACACAAAAATAACAGCCAATTAACTTTCTCAAGGAAAATTATGTCTGCATCAAAACATTGACGGGAAACTTATTTCTCAAACCGTACGCTCTGAAGTCGCTGCTCGTGTTAAAGCGAGAACGGATGCAGGGTTAAGAGCGCCGGGACTCGCGGTTGTTTTAGTCGGTGAAGACCCTGCGTCACAAGTTTATGTGGGCAGTAAACGCCGAGCTTGTGAGGAAGTTGGCTTTGTTTCTAAGTCCTTCGACCTGCCAGCTAATGCCAGTGAAGCTCAATTGCTCGCTCTTGTTGATGAGTTAAATGAAGACCCAGAGGTCGATGGCATTTTGGTTCAATTGCCTTTGCCAGCGGGTATTGACACGACACATGTTTTAGAGCGTATTACGCCAGAAAAAGACGTGGATGGATTCCACCCTTATAACGTAGGTCGCCTAGCGCAACGAATTCCTAAGCTACGCTCATGCACACCGAAAGGCATTATTACGCTTTTAGACCGTTACAACATCCCAACGCGAGGCAAACACGCCGTGATCGTTGGCGCATCTAATATCGTTGGTCGCCCGATGACCTTAGAATTGCTGCTTGCCGGGTGCACCACAACAACCTGTCACCGATTTACCAAAGATCTTGAAAGCCATGTCCGTCAGGCCGATATCGTCGTTGTCGCCGTAGGAAAACCGAACTTTGTTCCTGGCAATTGGATCAAAAAAGGGGCGGTTGTGGTCGATGTCGGTATCAACCGTCTAGAGAATGGCACCTTAGTAGGTGATGTGGAATACGATGTCGCAAGAGAAAACGCTAGCTTCATCACACCGGTTCCAGGTGGTGTCGGTCCGATGACCGTTGCAAGCTTGATTGAAAACACCATGATTGCCTGCGAGCAATTCCATACTGCGAAAGACTGATCACTAATCGGTACTTAGATTTCTCTATAAGGACTGGCGTCAAAAACGCCAGTCCTTTTTATTTAATCCATAGCAATACGGTCAGCGAGATGACTGACTGCAAGAGCAAAGTAGTACGAACGATTCCACTTCATCAACACGTTGTAATTGTTGTACACCAAATACACACGACCATTCTCATCGTCAGGCATGATAAGCCAAGCTTTGACGTCTTCATCTAATTGAGGCAGCGGTCGGCCATCGTAACGAGTCACACCAAGTTGACTCCACTCTTTAAGATACTTGCCTTTCTCAGCCTCGCGACCTTGCAACTCGGGTGAAATACCGTGCGGCACTTTAACTTGACGGCCCCAAGTATATTTATCATCCCAACCAGATTGCGCGAGATAGTTTGCGGTTGAAGCAAACACATCGGCTTCACTGTCCCAAATGTCCTTTTTGCCGTCGCCATTGCCATCCGCCGCAAAGTTCAAAAACGAACTAGGCATAAACTGGCTTTGACCCATGGCTCCGGCCCATGAACCTTTCATCTCATCAGGAGCAATATGCCTTGCTGAAGAATTTGCAGTGCTGCTAGCGCCTCTTTGCGAAAGAAAGCTTCACGACGCCTTCATAAGCCAGCGTCGACAAAGCATCGATGACACGATAGTTACCGGTAAAGCGTCCAAAATTACTCTCTACTCCCCAAAGCGCGACAATAAATCTCGGTTGAACACCGTATTCGTCACCGATACGCTTTAGTTCAGCGTAGTACTTTTTGTGCAGTTCTTTCGCCTGCTTTACCTTCCAATCAGGTACGGCTCTGGGAATGTATTCGTCCAGCGTTAACTTTTTTTCAGGTTGGTTACGGTCAGCAGTGACAGCTCTCGGCTTATACTCGACACCTTTAAATGCCTCAGTAAGAATCTGTTCAGAGATACCTTGTTGACGTGCTTCTTCTTTAAGCCCAGCAACGTATTCTTCAAACGTTCCTTTTTCTTGCGCGACTGCGCTTGTGGCTAGGCTAGCTCCTAGCATAACTGACAATAATCTTTTCACCGTGCCTCCCCTGAGCATCTAGGCTATTTTTGCTGAGCTTTTTGCTGTTTATATTTCTCTAATAGATTTTCTGGTGGTGGCGGTAACTGTAAGAAAAACCCTCACTCTCAATGGAAGTTTTGACTTTCTCTACATCCACTTGCGCAAGTGTACGCTTTGCCAAATTAACAACCATTACCATAACTGGCTTTCCAAACATCTGCATCAGAGCGTCTGGAACGGGTGAAAAATCATCTTTCTTGGCGATATACAGATACGCCCCTTCTTTTTTCGTACTTTTATAGATAGAACAAAGCATTGATATATCTCTTTATGTCACCAATCTTCTCAGCTGGAAGAAAGTATTTGGTTAGTTTATGGAAAATTGAGAGTTAATTATCCATTTGAGCGCAAGATAGCTTGCTGTCTGTAGTGTGGAAATATAACATGATTATCCTATTTAAAAAAGCAATGTCATTGGCACAAGGATTTGATCAGCAATGTCTCAAACCCCAGATCTGAAAGGCAGTAGCTTCACCCTATCGGTGTTGCATCTTTCTGACAACGATGTTTCTAAAGCCGTTCATTTTTTGCAAGAAAAAGTCTCACAAGCTCCGACGTTTTTTGCATCGGCTCCTGTGGTTCTAAACATCAGTAAAGTTGACGGCGATATCAACTTCCTAGACCTAAAACTTGGCGTTGAAGAGCTTGGTATGATTCCAGTTGGCATCACAGGTTGCCAAGACAAACGCACACAAAATCTCGCCATAGCCGCTGGCTTTGCCGTGATGACGGCCAGCAAAGCGCCCTCTCAGGCACCCGCTAAGATGGAGCCGACCATGATTGTGCGCACGCCTGTGCGTTCTGGTCAGCAAATCTATGCCAAAAACAGAGACCTTGTGGTGTTAAACCATGTGAGCGCAGGTGCTGAAGTAATTGCAGACGGCACGATTCACATCCATGGCACACTTCGAGGCCGTGCCATCGCTGGAGCAAGTGGCTCTAGTGAGGCAAAAATACTATGTAATGACTTACAAGCTGAGCTAGTTTCTATCGCGGGAAACTATTGGCTTAGCGATCAGATCGAACGTGAATATTGGGGTAAAAAGGTAATGTTTGGTATGACCAACGACCAACTCGATTTCGAAACCCTCACGATATAATAATTTAAAGGAAAACAGATAATGGCACGCATTATTGTTGTAACGTCAGGTAAAGGTGGCGTTGGCAAAACCACTTCCAGTGCAGCGATCGCTTCTGGCCTTGCACTGAAAGGTAAGAAAACCGCAGTCATCGACTTTGATATCGGTTTGCGTAACCTAGACTTGATCATGGGGTGTGAGCGTCGTGTCGTGTATGACTTTGTTAATGTCATCAATGGCGAAGCAACACTAAACCAAGCAATGATCAAAGATAAGCGTACTGACAACCTGTTTATCCTACCTGCGTCGCAAACTCGCGATAAAGATGCCTGACTAAAGAAGGGGTCCGCCGAGTGTTAGATGAACTTGATGCAATGGGCTTTGATTTCGTTATCTGTGACTCTCCAGCAGGTATTGAGCAAGGGCATTAATGGCGCTTTATTTTGCGGACGAAGCGATTGTTACTACCAACCCTGAAGTGTCCTCAGTCCGTGACTCAGACCGTATTCTTGGCATCTTGGATTCGAAATCTCGCCGCGCAGAAGAGAGCCTAGAGCCTGTAAAACAACATCTATTATTAACTCGTTATAACCCTGCTCGTGTGGCTCAAGGTGAAATGCTCTCGGTAGAGGATGTGGAAGAAATCCTGCATATTTCTCTACTTGGCGTCATTCCAGAAAGCCAAGCGGTTCTTAATGCATCAAACAAAGGTGTACCGGTTATTTTTGACAACGAGTCAGACGCGGGGCTTGCTTACGCAGACACCGTAGACCGCCTACTAGGTGAACAAGTTGATTTCCGCTTCTTAACGGAGCAGAAGAAAGGTATCTTCAAACGTCTATTCGGGGGTTAATCCATGTCATTACTTGAGTTTTTCCGTCCCCAAAAAAAGACGTCAGCCAACTTAGCGAAGGAGCGCTTACAAATTATTGTTGCAGAGCGTCGTAGCGAAGGTTCTCCATCACCTTCCTATCTTCCGCAATTGAAAGAAGATATCTTAAAAGTCATCGACTAAATA
>ASHK01000488.1 GCA_000695745.1 Vibrio madracius
AAACCGAGAACCTTGCTATACCCATTACTTGGAGAAAGAGCTATTAAAGGCGGAATCGGCAACACGGTAGATGCACTGAGTATTATCGCGGTTGCCGCTGGCACAATTGGCCCTATTGGTTTTCTGGGGCTACAAATCAGTTATGCCATGCAAGAGCTGTTTGGTACTACGGACACCTTCATAACCCAAGCTATCGTAGTGGTCGTTGCGATGGTATTTTATACCCTCTCGGCATTAAGCGGAGTCAATCGCGGTATCCAGTTGGTGAGCCGCTATAACATTATTCTTACCGTGGCTCTTATCGTATTTATTCTATTTGCTGGTCCCACTGGCTTTATTATCGATAGCTATGTTCAAGGTTTAGGTCAAATGATTGACCAATTTGTTCCAATGGCGCTGTATCGAGGAAACCCTGAGTGGTTAGGTTGGTGGACCGTGTTCTTCTGGGGTTGGTTTATTGGCTATGCTCCGATGATGGCGATTTTCATTGCCCGTATTTCCCGTGGCCGTACTATCCGTCAATTAGTACTTGCCATTAGTATCGCTGCCCCACTAGTAACGTGCTTTTGGTTCACCATCGTCGGTGGTTCTGGACTTGCCTTTGAATTGGAGAATCCTGGTGTGATTCAGGCAGGCTTTGAGGGATTCAATATGCCAGGGGCACTGTTAGCGATTACACAACAGTTGCCATTCCCGACGCTGATCTCCATTTTATTTTTGATTCTCACCACGACTTTTATTGTCACCACGGGTGACTCCATGACTTACACCATCACCATGGTGATTAGTGGAGACAAAGAACCGACGCGACGATTCGTGCTTTCTGGGGAATCATTATGGGCGCGGTTGCCATTGTTCTGATTTCGTTGGGCAGTGGTGGGATCTCTGCATTACAGTCATTTATTGTTATCACCGCAGTGCCTGCCTCCTTCATTATTGCGCCGAGTCTTTGGTATGCACCAAAAATTGCCAATCAGATGGCAAATCAGCAACGACTTTGACGCTATAACAAAGTCACCTGCGAGTTAAAACTATATTACGGCAAGCACTTTACGCTTGCGTTTTTCATCCTAACTATCTTTGTAGTGTCAATACGCCCTACCTTAACGTTGGTTAAATTGAGCTTGCAAGAAAGGTAGCAACAATAGGCCGATGATAGCCGAACAGACCGATATCACCACAAAGAACCCAGTCCAATGAAACTGCTCCAATACCATCGCAAGTGGGTAGCCAGCAAGAGCTGCGCCCATATAGGCAAACAGTCCAACAAATCCTGTAGCCGCACCTGCTGAGTCTTTATGTGAACACTCAGCCGCCGCCATACCAATGAGCATCTGCGGTCCAAATACAAAGAAACCAATGGCAAAGAAACCAGCAGACTGAAACACAAAATTGGTTAACGGCATTAACCAGAGCGCGGCAACAGACAGGAAAATCCCCATCGCGAAAATCAGGTTCATTGGCCCACGGTTGCCGCCAAATAGCTTATCTGAGCCCCAGCCAGCCACTAAAGACCCAACAAAGCCGCCGACTTCAAACAAAGAGACTGATGCATTGGCGTTGATTAAACTGTAATGGTGCTGCTCAGTCAGATACAAGTTACCCCAGTCATTAATCGCCGTACGGACGATGTAAACCAACACGTAGCTAAAAGCGAGTAACCAGATGTATTTATTGTTGAGAACATACGACCAGAGAATCTGTTTCGGCTTCAGCCCTACTCCGTCGTTTTCTTGAGCTAGTTCTAACTTATCATTGCGCCATTGACCTACGGTAGGCAGTCCCATTGACGTGGGTTTATCACGCAGTCGCCAACAAAGAAATAAACCTATCAGAACGCTTATTATCCCCGGAATAAT
>ASHK01000489.1 GCA_000695745.1 Vibrio madracius
GTAAAGGGGGCTTTGGAATTGGTGGCTCCTACGGAGAGGGGCAAGTGTATCGCCAAGGCGTTCATGTTGGTGATTCAACGTTAGCGCAGCTTAGTATCGGTCTTCAATTAGGCGCGCAGGCGTATAGCGAAATTATATTCTTTGAAAGCAAAGCGGACTACTACTCATTTACCAGCGGTAGTTTTGAATTTGGTGCTCAGGCATCTGCTGTTGCGTTAACCGTAGGCGCAAGCGCACAAGCAGGCTCGACTGGCGTGGGTGCGCAGGCTGGAGACAACCAAACTAAAGCCAACTACATCAATGGCATGGCGGTGTTTACTATGACTAAAGGCGGTCTGATGTATGAAGCCTCTATTGGTGGTCAAGGGTTCTCGTTTGCGCCGAACAACAATTACGACGGTAAATAAAGAGGGTGTCCCTTTTAACTTAAACATGGGTTGAAAGGGAATCTCAATGTGCGGTTAGGCTTTCCGCTCCCCTTAACATGGCTTCAATCAGTTCACCGGCATTGAACTTGACCAGCGCTTCATGAGCGCCAACTTGATGAGCGCGTTCAGTGCACATTTCGCTTGAAAGGGAAGTATGTAAGATGCGATAGGCGTGACGAAGTGTTTGGTCATTTTGAACTTCGAACGCCAGTTCGTAACCATCAAGTCCCGGCATTTCAATGTCGCTGACTAAGATATCGATAGCATCATTTTGCTTCGCTTTACTGCGCATAAATTCAAGCGCACTATTGCCGTCTCGACAGATGTCGAAAGGAATATTGATGTTGTTTAGTGCATCACCGAGCTGTTTGCGCGCGATAGAAGAATCGTCAACCAGCAGAATATTCAGTGACTTGATTCTCTCACGTTGGACGTCGGTTAACATTGGGATCTTGGTATCGGCATACTGTGGGTAGATTTTTGAGAGTAGCAGTTCGACGTCCAATAACTGAACGATATGATCCTCAAATCGAGTGACACCAGTAACAAACACATTTCTGCCCGCACTGTCGGGTGCTGGTTCAATGGACTTCCAATCACATTCAATGATCTTATCAATATCCCGCACCATAAATGCCACAACCGTTCTCAGACAATCGGTGACCACTAAGTAGGTATTGCTATATTCTTGCGGAGCGATAGGTCTAAAGCCGATCGCCGCAGCCATATCTATAACAGGGACTGTGAGACCGCGAATGCTGACGGTGCCAATAACATGCTGATGAGAATAGGGAATTTGAGTTGTCGGTAAGAAAGGAACGATCTCTCGCACTTTGAGCGTGCCAATGGCAAAGCGTTGCTTCTGCAAATTAAGGGTAAACAGTAACATGCCCTGTGATTGGTTTGCTTTACTGATGCTAGTATTCATTTACGTTGTTACTCTAAATGCCAATTGACTGATTTTATAAAGGTTGTAATTAAAAAGTTAATACGGCTAGGAAAGAAAAAAGTTTAGTCGCTTGAAAAGTAAACGTGATTTGTATCTCATTTTCTATTACACTCTGCGCATTCCATCATCCCATAGACGCTAAAAAGGGTAGACAACTAATGGCAAGAACTGCGGCAGCACTTCACATTTTAGTGAAACACAAAGAACAAGCTGAAGATATCATCAAACAGCTAAAAAAAGGCGCTAAGTTTCAGACCCTTGCTAAAAAGTACTCCACTTGCCATCGGGTAAAAAGGACGGCGACCTAGGCGAATTTCGCAAGGGACAGATGGTACCTCAATTTGACAAAGTTTGTTTTAGTGGTGAAACGCTTGTTCCCCATTTAGTGAAGACTAAGTTTGGTTGGCATGTCGTCAAAGTACTGTATCGCACTTAGTTCGCAACACCGCTATTCGCTAATAATTAACAGGAAACGTTCCAGCCATGAGCATGAAACAAGAACTACAAAAACTGAACAACCGCCTCGATAAGTGCAAGCACAAATTGGCTGGTGCCAAATCGCGTGGCGACAACGAGCTGATTTCTCGTTTTACTGATGAAATCGATAAACTGACAAAAAAGGTAGCTCAGCTTAAGCACAAGCAGAACTACGACATGAATAAAGAACGTAAAAGTTTACTTGATATGCCATTTTCTCGTGAGATTACCAAGGCAGAGCAAGCGGACATGGGTAAGCTGAAAAAGTCAGTAAAAGGCTTGGTTGTTGTTCATCCAATGACAAAAATTGGTAAAGAGCTAAAGCTGAAAGTAATGACAGGTTTTGCTCCGAAAGAGTTCTAAGCCTCTATTGAGCTTCTTTAAAAAGCGCATCGTTTGATGCGCTTTTTTTAGGTTCATCGCGGCTTTCCGGGGAAAGCCGCTTTTTATCTTCAAGAAGAAGTAGTCTGTATCTCGATAT
>ASHK01000490.1 GCA_000695745.1 Vibrio madracius
CACTATAACCATTAGGGTTTGCAGGTAATGATTTAGCAAGGACGAATGCGATTTCTGGTTCAATTCGAACAGTATTGTTGTCAGCGAAGAGCTCGCAGACTTCTCCTCGTTGCACACTACTGGCAAAAATTGGAGCGACGACAAATTGGTCATCGGCGAGAGGTAGGAGGCATTTCCAGCCACCAACCTTATCGCTATGCATATCAATCATCGATGATTGGATTTGTAATGCGTCATCCAAAGTATTTGGACGTTGTTGTTCATTAAGTCGTGGTGCTTTGGTTCCCGCCACACGGCGGCTTAGCAGCTCAGAGGCAGCTTGCTGAAAAATATTTGTCATATAATATCACCTGTGTTGTTTCCCTTGATCATATATCAAATGTGTCCAGCAAAATAGATGGTGAGATCATGAAGTTACGAGCTTTTCGAAACGGAATTTCTAATCTGTTGTCCCCGCCAGCTTTTTACGAAATTCGCTGCGCTTGTTGCGTATAAATTCAATAAAAAAGCTGAGATTTAAGTGGTAAGTGACGCTTGTCTGGGTACACCAACAACATGGTTCGATCTTGTGGAACCCAAGGTTCAAGGAGTGTGGTGATGGCACCGCATTGGATCTCTTGGCGCAGCAGCGAGTAGGGTAAGTAACAGATCCCAGCATGGTGAAGGGCGAGTTCTTTTGTGACATTGAAGTCATCAGATATCAACTCTGAGTTGTGGGCGATTTCTATTTCTTCGCTATTGCGAGCAAAACGCCAAGGGAGAAAATAGCCTTCGACGTGATTCTTAATACACGGTTTTTGATATAGCTCTAACGGGTGTTTGGGTTCTCCGTATTTATCTATGTATTGCGTTGAAGCGGCTAATACGTATTTCACAGGAGACAAAGTTAACGCCACGAGACTGGAGTCATGCAATGGACCAAGCCGAAAAGCGAAGTCGATACTTTGCTTGGTAAGGTCTTGATAGCGATTTGATGATGCCAAGTTGATGCGAATGGTTGGATATAGCGCTCTGAACTCAGCAAACATAGGAGCAAGTAAATCTTGGCTCAGAGCTTTCGGTGCGGTGATGGTCAATGTACCAATAGGCTGAT
>ASHK01000491.1 GCA_000695745.1 Vibrio madracius
TAATTATTAGATATATGGAGGGTTTATTTGAACCCCTCTATGTAGGGTTACGTTATGGAAATGCTAGAAAACATCTATAAATCCTCAGAAGCCAACGAATCGCAAGGCATAAGATACTTACGATTCTTCGAAGAAAAATTTACCCAACTGCTTACTTTACTCACTGCCTTTCTTTTACTTTCGATGAGCATCATCATCGTCTATAGCGTCGTTGCACGATATTTTTTTGATGCACCAAGCGGCTATGCGGAAGAACTTCTCCGATACTCATTAGTCTGGTTGGGACTCATCGGTGCAGCACTTTGCTTTCTTGGCGATCGTCACTTAAGTCTGCCAATCATTTTCGATAAATGCAGTGACCGTGCCAAACGTTGGTTAACTATGGCCAACTCTGTACTCGTTATCTACTTTGGTATTTTACTTTGTGCCGGTGGATACGAGGCGATAATCAAGAATCAAGGCTTAATAACCCCAATGCTGAAGGTGTCGGTTGGAACTCTGCAAACTGCCACTTTTATTAGCGGTGCGTTTATTATATTTAACCGTTTACTATATATTGTTCGGTCACTGGGGGTTAATCGTAAAACCGCGTTTGAGTTTATCGTTTCCGCATCAGTGCTGTTTGTATTGCACCACTTATTTATCCATCTACTAGATAACGATAGCTTTCAAAACCTTGTGGCTGATAACACAGAGCTCGTCTCAACGATTACGCTATTCACGGTGTTTTTTGCCTATTAATCATGAATACGCCTATCGCTATTGGTTTAGCGTTAGCCGGCATCATTACGCTCTGCCTCCAACTCAGTGTCAACTTTATTCCTTCCGTTGTCGGCGAAAAAATGTTTTCTGGATTGGATAGCTTCGGGTTTCTGGCTCTGCCCTTTTTTATCCTGGCTGGAAATATTATGAACCGCGGCGGTATCGCCAGACGACTTCTCGAACTGGCGCTATTAATAGGCAGAAGGGTTCCCGGTAGTCTGTGGCAATCAAATGTCATTGCGAATATGTTATTTGGTTCGCTGTCTGGTTCTGCAATTGCCGCTTCGACCGCGATAGGTGGAATCGTCTCACCTATGGCGAAAGAAAAGGGATACGACGAAGCTTGTACCACGGCTATCAATGCAGCATCTGCACCAACAGGAATGCTGATTCCACCCACGGGCGTGTTTATCATGTACTCGTTGATTACCGGTGGATCTGCTTCTATCGCAGCTCTCTTTCTCGCTGGCTATATCCCAGGCATTATTATGGGATTGTCAGTGATGGTTGTCGCTTACTTCTACGCTAAGAGAAAGGGGTACAAGGCAGACAACACTCCTTATCAAATGCAAGAAACCGTCACTGTTTTGATTCGGGCGCTCCCAAGTTTATCACTTATTTTTGTCGTCATAGGTGGGATCATTGGT
>ASHK01000492.1 GCA_000695745.1 Vibrio madracius
GATCGACTGGGTATGCTGAAACGCTGGCTTACGCAACCCTTCTAGACGATGGCAAACGCATTCGTATCTCTGGACAAGATTCTGGCCGTGGTACTTTCTTCCACCGTCACTCGGTACTTCATAATCAAGATGATGCGAGCACGTATATCCCGTTAGCGAATCTCCATGATAAGCAGGGTCCGTTCCAAGTCTTCGACTCTGTGCTTTCAGAGGAAGCGGTATTAGCGTTTGAATACGGCTACGCAACCGCAGAGCCAAGCGGTCTAACAATTTGGGAAGCACAGTTTGGTGATTTCGCCAACGGTGCTCAAGTGGTTATTGACCAGTTTATCTCTTCAGGTGAGCAGAAGTGGGGCCGTTTATGCGGACTGACAATGCTTCTTCCACATGGCTATGAAGGTCAAGGACCGGAGCACTCGTCAGCTCGTTTGGAACGTTATCTTCAATTGTGTGCTGAACAAAACATGCAGGTCGTTATTCCATCGACACCCGCACAGGTCTACCACATGATTCGCCGTCAGGTAGTTCGCCCGATGCGTCGCCCACTGATCGTAATGTCTCCTAAGTCACTGCTAAGACACCCATTATGTGTGTCCAGTATTGAAGATTTATCGGAAGGCACGTTTGAGCCTGCGATCGGTGAGATTGATGATATCAAACCAGAAAACGTCAAACGCGTCGTATTCTGTTCGGGCAAGGTGTATTTCGACCTTCTTGAGCAGCGCCGTAACAACGACCAAGATGACGTAGCGATTGTTCGTATCGAGCAGCTTTATCCGTTCCCAATGGACGATGTAAGAGCGAAAATCGCCGCTTATACCAATGCGAAAGATTTCGTTTGGTGTCAGGAAGAGCCCCAAAACCAAGGTGCTTGGTACTCAAGTCAACATAACTTCCGTGCAGCTATTCCTGCTGGCGCTGACTTGAAATATGCAGGACGTCCTGCGTCGGCTTCTCCAGCGGTTGGCTATATGTCAGTACATTTAAAACAACAGAAAGCGTTAATCTCAGACGCGTTGACTCTAGATTAAGAACTAGAAGTAAAAGGAAGACACAGATATGACAATTGAAATTCTGGTTCCAGACTTACCTGAATCAGTTGCAGACGCGACAGTCGCAACTTGGCACAAAAAACCAGGCGAAGCGGTAGCGCGTGATGAAGTTATCGTTGATATCGAAACAGATAAAGTAGTGCTAGAAGTGCCAGCGCCAGACGCGGGTGTTCTAGAAGAAATTATTGAAGAAGAAGGTGCAACCGTTCTTTCGAAACAGCTTATCGCTAAGCTAAAACCTGGCGCGGTAGCGGGTGAACCAACAAGGGATACCACTGAGTCAACGGAAGCCTCACCGGACAAGCGCCATAAAGCCTCTTTGACCGATGAATCAAATGATGCGTTAAGCCCAGCAGTCCGTCGCTTGCTCGCAGAAAATGATCTAACAGCAAACGATGTAAAAGGCACAGGTGTCGGCGGCCGTATTACGCGTGAAGATATCGAAGCGCATCTTGCTGCTGCGAAATCCTCGCCTCAAGTGGAAGCTGAAGCGTCGGCTGCACCAGTCTTAGCTCGTAGCCAGAAACGCGTGCCAATGACTCGTCTCCGTAAGCGTGTTGCTGAACGTTTGCTAGAAGCTAAGAACAGTACTGCGATGTTAACGACTTTCAATGAAGTTAACATGAAGCCGATCATGGACCTTCGTAAGCAATACAAAGACCAATTCGAAGAGCGTCACGGTACGCGCTTAGGTTTCATGTCTTTCTATGTGAAAGCCGTTACTGAAGCATTGAAGCGTTATCCTGAAGTGAACGCGTCGATTGATGGCGATGATATTGTGTATCACAACTACTTCGACATCAGCATGGCAGTATCTACGCCTCGTGGATTGGTGACGCCAGTGCTTAAAGATTGTGACACGTTAGGTTTTGCTGACATCGAAAAAGGCATTAAAGAACTCGCGATTAAAGGTCGTGACGGTAAGTTAACCGTTGAAGAGTTAACGGGTGGTAACTTTACTATCACAAACGGTGGTGTATTTGGTTCGCTTATGTCTACGCCAATCATCAACCCACCTCAAGCGGCTATTCTAGGTATGCATAAAATCCAAGATCGCCCAATGGCGGTGGATGGCAAAGTAGAAATTTTGCCAATGATGTATCTCGCTCTATCTTATGATCACCGTTTAATCGATGGTCGTGAATCCGTAGGTTTCTTGGTCACCATCAAGGAACTATTGGAAGATCCAGCACGCTTGCTACTTGATGTGTAATTAAGCGTTGTTTTTTAATTTGGACGTATAGACGTCCAAATTAAAGGGGGCTAGACTTGCTCACGTCTAGCTCCTTAGTAAGCCCTTAAGGCGACTCTAACGAGTACTCCTACAGACGTATAACCGATACCGGTTTTATGGAAATAAAAAATCCCTCAGGGATATAACAAATGGAATCGCACAATGAATTTGCATGAATATCAAGCCAAACAGCTGTTTGCAGAATTCGGATTGCCTGTACCAGAAGGCTACGCATGTGACACCCCACAAGAAGCGTTCGAAGCCGCTGGTCGTATCAGTACTGAAAAGAAAGTAGTCAAATGTCAGGTTCACGCTGGTGGCCGCGGTAAAGCGGGCGGCGTTGAACTTCACGATACCAAAGACGGTGTTAAAGAGTTTGCTCAAAAGTGGCTAGGCAAAAACCTAGTGACTTACCAAACAGACGCCAATGGTCAGCCAGTAACAAAAATCCTAGTAGAAGAAGCATCAAATATTGCTAACGAGCTGTATCTTGGTGCAGTCGTTGACCGCGCTTCTCGTCGTATCGTTTTCATGGCATCAACAGAAGGTGGTGTGGAAATTGAGAAAGTAGCAGAAGAGACCCCTGAGCTGATTCATAAAGCAGCAATTGATCCATTGGTTGGCCCTCAAGCTTACCAAGGCCGTGAGCTTGCATTTAAGCTGGGTCTTGAAGGCGATCAAATCAAGCAATTTGTGAAGATCTTTATGGGTCTTGGCAACATGTTTGCACAGTACGATCTTGCTCTACTGGAAATTAACCCTCTTGTTATTACTGGCGAAGGCAATCTACTGTGCCTAGACGGTAAGATTAATATCGATTCAAACGCGCTTTACCGCCAACCTAAGCTTCGTGAAATGCACGATCCTTCACAAGAAGACGAGCGCGAAGCACATGCCGCACAGTGGGAGCTAAACTACGTTGCTCTTGATGGTAGCATCGGTTGTATGGTTAACGGTGCAGGCCTAGCGATGGGTACGATGGACATCGTAAACCTTCACGGCGGTCAACCTGCAAACTTCCTAGATGTTGGTGGTGGCGCGACAAAAGAGCGTGTTACAGAAGCATTTAAAATCATCCTATCTGACAGCAATGTAAAAGCGGTATTGGTAAATATCTTCGGCGGCATTGTACGTTGTGATCTCATTGCGGACGGTATCATCGGTGCGTCGAAGAAGTAGGTGTTGAAGTCCCTGTAGTTGTTCGACTTGAAGGTAACAATGCGCCTCTAGGTTCGCAAAAACTGGCAGAAAGTGGTCTTAATATCATTGCTGCAAACTCGCTAACAGAAGCAGCGGAAAAAGTAGTTGCTGCAGCGGAGGGCAAATAATGTCTGTACTAATTAATAAAGATACAAAAGTTATCTGCCAAGGTTTCACTGGTGGTCAAGGTACGTTCCACTCAGAGCAAGCGATTGAATACGGCACACAGATGGTTGGTGGTGTATCTCCTGGTAAAGGTGGTCAAACTCACTTAGGTCTACCTGTATTTAACACCGTGCGTGAAGCTGTTGAAGAAACGGGTGCAACAGCATCGGTGATCTACGTTCCTGCACCATTCTGTAAAGACGCGATCCTTGAAGCTATCGATGCGGGTATTAAGCTTATTGTGACGATTACAGAAGGCATTCCGACACTTGATCTTCTTGATGTAAAAGTACGTCTCGATGAAGCTGGCGTGGTCATGATTGGTCCAAACTGCCCAGGTGTTATCACTCCTGATGAGTGCAAAATTGGTATCATGCCTGGTCACATCCACAAGAAAGGCAAAGTGGGTATCGTTTCTCGTTCAGGAACACTGACGTATGAAGCGGTAAAACAGACGACGGATGAAGGCTTTGGTCAGTCTACTTGTGTCGGTATTGGTGGTGACCCAATCCCTG
>ASHK01000493.1 GCA_000695745.1 Vibrio madracius
TAACGCAGTACCACCTAGATTGTTTTTTGACCACTCAACACAGTCATTACAACATTTTTATTGATATCAGTTCCAAAAATGATAATTTGACGATGAGAATTTAAACATTTACAATACGACGTACTTATTGCTTCGTATGTCATCTCAGTGCTAATCGTTATCCGACTGTGTTTCTTATTAACCATTGTTTTATTTGCGTTGAGCTCAAGGGCCGCTTTTGCCCATTTTTCTCCGCTTAATTTAGTGGAGAATAAACCATACAAAGACACCGCAATTGCTTTAAGCACGACGCGTTTCTCCAACTCCTCCGATGGCGCACACCTTATAGAACAGCTTTACCGTACCTCGCTCATCGGCAAAGACCCTATTGCTACTTACTATTATTATCTCGCTAAGTTCAAATATTATCGCGCTCAGAAGCGGCCATCAGACGCTCGCAACATGTTAAAAGCCCTACGCAAAGTAGCACAAACAATGATCTGGTTTGGGTCGTGGCAGAAAGCGATATGTGGTTAGCGACGTTTAATATTACAGATGGTCGTTATGATGTAGCCTTACAACGCGCGCACAATGCACTGGTGATGGCTAAGGACATTGACTATTTGCATTTAGAAGCGCGAATTCACAACCTTATCGCAGTGATCCATTCGAGCCAAAATCGCCAGCTTCAAGCCAAGAAAAGCTATACCACCGCATTAGAACTGTTTCGAACCTTAAATGATGCCGCTTACGTAGTAAAAGTGATCTCTAACATCTCTCTCATTTACGCTGACTTAGAAGAGTGGGATAAGGCGCTAAAATATAACCAAGAAGGTTATTTCTGGCTGTTGAAAAACCAGAAACCCATGTTAGAGCAAGAAGCGATCTTAGCTATCAATCGTTCAATTATCGAAGGTAATCTCGGTCATCTTCAACAACAGGCCGAGTATTTAGACCTTGCAGAAATCAAAGCTGAGCAACTCGGTGAAGTAAGCTTAATCGCCAATGTAAGAAGCAATAAGGCTTATAACTTACTAAAAAAAGGAAACTATCAACAGGCGAAGTTGGCGGCAAAAGAGTGTCTAGCAATCGCCGAACGCCACCAGATCAAGACCCAAATCCCTCATTGTATGACTCACCTAGGGCAAGCGCTTAGTTTTCTTGGACAGAACCAAGAGGCCGAGTCGCTTCTCACTAGTGCGAAAGAGCAATTTGTCGCCCTTAAAGATCCGTTAAATACAGCAAAAGCTTATAATCAACTCGCTGAGTTTTATGCTCACACACGGCAGTTTGAGGAAGCTTATAAATATGCTCGACGTTATCAGGAAGAGAACGAGATATTACTGTTTGATAAACGACAAAAAGCGCTGTTTGAACTTGAGCAGGTGCATGCAGATTCAGAGCATGAACATAAAATTACTCAACTTCATACGGAGAATAAACTCAAACAAAGCCGAATCGAGAACCAAGACTCTCGTGAAAAAATGTGGGCGGCCATCTTTGTAGCAGGCATGTTCGGTTTTTTGTTGTTGTTCAAAAGTAAAAATACCCTTCAGCAACAAAATATCTCCCTCTTGTCCTCCAACCATTCGTTGCGGGAACAGAGCATGATAGACCCTTTAACTCGGGTTCCAAATCGTCGATTTGCCGAGCACTACTTAAGTGGTGATAGAGCCCTGCCGGGTCATGGACACATTGCCATCGGTCTTATTGATATTGACCACTTTAAAGCCATCAATGACAAACTGGGCCATGCCGCAGGCGATATTGTACTGCAAGAGATTGCTCAGACACTCAATAACCTTCTGACTGATAACGATTTGTTAGCACGATGGGGTGGCGAAGAATTTCTTATCCTTGTTCGTGCTGCAACTATTTCGAAACTTCAAGAGCGATTGACCACATTAAGAACGGCCATAGAGTCGATCAATTTGTATTTCGATGAAGGCAGCTTGATGGTAACAACATCAATTGGGGCAACTCTGTTAGGCCCAACTAATTATCAAAAGCACTGGCGTAATAAGCTCGACATTGCCGATAAGAACCTCTATCGAGCAAAATCTGAAGGGCGCAATAAAGTGGTATTTTCTTAACCTTAGCTCAGTATATAAATCAGCTCAGTATGCAGATAAATAGTTTGTTAAGTACTGTCTTGGCGTGATACCACGGTTACTTTTTAAACATCCGGCTAAAGCTTGTCATGTTCGTATACCCAAGACTTGCCG
The DNA here is from genome assembly GCA_000695745.1 of Vibrio madracius. GTDB lineage: Bacteria > Pseudomonadota > Gammaproteobacteria > Enterobacterales > Vibrionaceae > Vibrio > Vibrio madracius. The sequence goes on from ASHK01000493.1 coordinate 2,205, forward strand.
CAATTTCTTCCATTGGGGTGCCAAGCACAATT
>ASHK01000494.1 GCA_000695745.1 Vibrio madracius
CCAACTCTGAATGGTTTTTATCTTCTCCAGATCGTCAGCAGTATAGAGTCGGTGGCCCTTGTCTGTGCGTAATGGCTGCACCAGATTATAACGACGCTGCCATGCTCGCAACGTGACAGGCTTAATCCCGGTTAAGTCTGCTATTTCACGGATGGCATAGCGCTTATCTTTACAGCCCATAACGTAAACGCATCTCTTCTGGATGAGGCTGTAGGAAAATTTGATCCGCCAAATAGTCATCTGGGTAAGCGTTCAAGTAATGCTTGATTAACGTAAGCGGTGCCAGAATTGGCAGCAAACCTACACGATAGTCATCAATGACTTTGGCAAGTTCGGCCTTTTCATCTTTGTTAAGGGCACGCTTGAAATAGCCCTGAATGTGCATAAGAACATTGGTAACATTTTTTCTGCTGGCGCGATTTTTAAGCGCATCCATTAATCCGGTTCGGTACGCTTGATAAAACTCTTCTGGATTGTAGTCACTTTGATTCGCTACAAGACGCCCTAACGACTTGTAAGCACTAGGGTCGTGAGCCATTAACGTCAGTTTGTATCGAGAGTGGAAAGCAATAATTTTTCCGGGTGTTGGTTGACCTTCCATAGAGCGATAGAAGTCTTTCAAGCTGTAAATGCGAGAAATGAAGTTCTCTTTCAAGACAGGATCATTGAGTCGCCCATCCTCTTCAACTGGCAGCCAAGGCATTTGTTCCATGAGATGCTTAGTGTACAAGCCAATGCCGTCTGTTGAAGCGTGTCCGTTACCGTACACCTTTACTCGTTCCATTCCACAGCTTGGCGACTTGGCACAAACAATATAACCGCACATTTCAGTGTCTTTAATTTCAGCTACTTTTTCGCGTGTGAAACGCATCATGCCGTCGGTATGATCTCGTGTATAGTCTTTGGTGTCGACCAAAGCGATACGCTCTTCATTCGTGATCAGGCGTATGGTTGGTCTTGGCACGGGAAGCCCCATTCCAACTTCAGGGCAAATGGACACAAATTCGAAATAGTCCACCAATTCTTTGTTCACATAGCTACTTTGCTTGTGTCCAGAGTCAAAACGAACTTTTTCACCTAATAAACAGGAACTAATTCCTACAACGATTGCGTCTTCCATGTTAAATCCCTCGCTTCAATACCTAACATCTGGAAATGATGGCCACCTAATAGGTGATACAAAATCTTGTCTTGTACAATTATATGTGACGAGGTGCTATTTGGTTCACATCGAATGAAAGAAATCTTCCTCTCGTGGCTTTTTTTAAAGAGAAATCGATTGCCTAACCACTTTCAACATATTTAGTTATCATTGACAGGCTTTTATATAATCACCCGTAAAAATGTGACCAAAATCTCATAGAACACCAATTTATCGGTATAAACTCCCCTTCAACAACGAACAACACGTTCAACAGAATTAGTTAAACCTTAGGAGTGATACAATGGCTACCCCACACATTAATGCTAATCCAGGTGATTTCGCGGAAACTGTACTCATGCCAGGTGACCCACTTCGCGCCCAATATATCGCGGAAACTTTCCTTGAAGACGTGGTAAAGGTGTGTGACGTACGCAACATGTTTGGCTTCACTGGTACTTATAAAGGTAAGAAAGTGTCGGTAATGGGCCACGGTATGGGTATCCCATCGTGCTGCATTTACGTTCACGAACTAATCAAAGATTACGGCGTGAAAAACGTTATCCGCGTTGGTAGTTGCGGTGCGGTACGTGACGACGTTAACCTAATGGACGTCGTTATCGGTATGGGCGCATCAACCGATTCCAAAGTGAACCGTATCCGTTTTAACGATCATGACTTTGCAGCTATCGCCGACTACGGCCTACTTGAAGAAGCAGTGAAACAAGCGCGCTTACAAGAAGTACCAGTAAAAGTAGGTAATATTTTCTCTGCGGATCTTTTCTATACTCCGGAAGCAGACATTTTCGATAAAATGAAGCATCTAGGTATTCTTGGCGTCGATATGGAAGCGGCTGGTATCTACGGTGTTGCTGCTGACCTAGGTGCTAAAGCACTGACCGTACTGACTGTATCTGACCATATTATTCGTGGCGAGAAACTCAGCTCAGAAGACCGTCAAAAGTCATTTAATGACATGATGGTGGTAGCACTAGAAACCGCAATCAATATTTAAAGAATAAAGCCAGCTCAATGCCTGAATGAGCTGGCTTTTCTTTGCCAAGGAATTCGACCGAACCATAGGGGGTGAACGTGTCAGAAGGCAGGCTGCCGTTAGCCGCAAGTGGATTACAGCTCAATTTTTGTAAAACATTGGCGTGTGACAATTTTGGACGAAGTGATGCAAACCTCTATATCCTGCAGCACAGTAATCCTAAAAGGCCAGCGATGGTATGCCGAGAGTGTGGCGCGTTTCCCCCCCTACTCAATAATCAGGAAGTTCTGCACGAGCTCGCTCGCCTGAGCCAGCATCATCACGAGGGGTTACCTTCTTGCAAAGACGTTCAATGTGACAACTATGGTCTCTCTGTCCATACACACAAAGATCGTTATCACGCCTTTGGATTTAGTGGCGATCGTCAGCGGTACCGTTGCAAATCCTGCCAAGGAACCTTTGTAGACCGGTGGTCCGGCAGCAACAAAAACGCGTTTTTCAAGAAACGATGCTAGGGCTTCTGTTCACAGGTTACTCCGTAAGAGAGATCTGCCGCAAGCTCGAAATCAATCCCAAAACTTTCTATGATCATATTGACCAAATTGCTAGCCGATGCCGACGCAAACTCGCTGATATTGATGCGCGCTGGATCAACCATGCCGAGCAGTATCAGCTGACGTCCAATTATCGAACGCTTCAGCCTCACAGTAACAATGGTGTTTTTTGGTTCGCAACCTGTGACGCTAATTCGGGTTATGTGCTCTGCCAGCATACCAACTATTCTCTCAACGACTCGCCAACAACGCTGACAGATCACAATGCGTTTCAGGCCAATTGTCATATCGTGCCATCCGATTACAGTGCTGAGAATAATAATGAAGTCAACATACCCACAGACGATCTGAAAAGCCGTATCGACGTTAAATATCAACATATTCTGGCACGCAATAATATTGAAGATCCATTAGGTAACTTCGCCTCATTTAGCTATCCGGCAGTTGGAGCACTAATACGTGCGCCCTACACCTCTTATGCCCATTACCTGCACATTTTACGCTCATTGACCCCTAGTAAACGGGTTTCGATTTATATGCCGCAAGACCCAGTCTTGCGCTCAGCGGCTCTCACCGTCTGCTTGCCTCGAATCCAGACAGGCAACGTGGATCTCATGTACGTTGAGCAAGATGAGCATTGGTCTGATGCAGAGGTATCTGAAACGATAGATGTCGTGCTTATGGGGTGGTGGCGTGATCGCTGGGCAGTGACTCGTCAACCTTCTGGAGCCAGTAAGGGAATATGTTATTTAGCAGGCAGTAATCCAAATGCCTCTCATTGGCTAAAAACCGCCTCAACCGAACAGATCGATTTTTACCAAGACCGATTTCAGTTGCTGTTTGAAAGTTTTATTAACGAGCCGAGAAGAAAGCTAAGACCAGCGGGAATTCATCCACTATTGGATATTTTTAGAGCGTGGCATAACCTGTGCTATCAAGATAAACACGGTCAAACGGCCGCACAACGTTTAGGTGTGACCGACGTTCCAATGACACTAAAATGCCTACTTAGCTAAGTAGGCATTTAGGTTTATTTCCTGCCAGTCGAATACGCTTAGAGGAAGAACAGTGATATTCCTCCGAGTGCACAAAGGGTGCCCAATACGCTGCGTTTAGTGACTCTTTCTCCACGAATCGCATAAATAATGAGAATAAACAATGGGCTGGTCGCGATTAATGTTTGTGCAATAGCTGGATTAGCGTGTTTCAAGGCTACTTGTTGCAACCATAACGCTAGGAATGTTCCTACAAATATCGCTGCGAGCAACCAGCTCCAATTGTTACTCGACATATCGCGTCCCAGTGAAAGAATAGTGGCGAATGGCTTTTTCTCAACGAAACGTATAATGACTGTCACGGCTAAAACACCAATGACGAGCCGAATTAAAGCACCCAATAATGGTGGAAGATCGCCTTGTACTAGAGCGAAGTGCGAGATGACGACGCCAGATGCTTGACACACACTGGCAACAAGTCCGTAACCAACCCCTTGAAGATTGTTTTCTCACCATCTATGTCGTTGGGTTGAAATATCACCGCGGTGACCGCGATTGTGGTAATGAAAATGCCTAGCCAACTTTGTAGCTGAAGCGCTGCCCCCAAAAAAACCAAAGCAAGCACACCTGACAAGGGCGGGGCTAGGGATTCAAGCAGTAGGGTTTTATTGGCACCAATTCTTTTCAAAGCAGCGAAGTATGCACTATCGCCAATAGCAATACCAATAACGCCTGAAATACCTAGAACCCACAAGTATTTGGGGTCGATGGCAACCTCTGGCATGGGCGTGAAAGGCAAAACAAGCAACATCATTACAGACGCAATAGAGCCTTTGATAATGTTAAGTTGTAACGCAGTAAAGTGATGTGAAAACTGACTGTAGATCACGTTGCAATTGCCAAACCATTGCAGCGCTACCGCAGCTGCCTCTCCAATAAATCCCAACTTT
>ASHK01000495.1 GCA_000695745.1 Vibrio madracius
CATCAAAGAGAACCTAACTAATATTCTTGATGGCGTCGTAGATATGGTGATAGAAGACTGTCACTGGAACAAAGTTTGGTTTGAATGGAGCACGTCCACCCGTGATGAAGTTTGGCCATTGTTTGTCTCTTCCAACAAGACTAGCCAAGCTTTGATCGAGAACATGTTCATTAAAGCTATCGAACGTGGCGAAGTCTGTGCCCAACACAACACCAAACACCTTACTAGTCTATTCCACGGTATCTGTTATTCACTGTTTGTTGAAGCAAACCGTACTAACGATGGCGAATCGATCAAGTCGTTGACCGACTGCTACATGGATATGGTGTGTATCTACGAGAAAAGATAAGTCGATACAATCTTAGGCCCCCGACCTGACTAGACACTTTTGGGGCTTAGTTAAAAAGCGCTATCCATAAAAAACGGCCAGTATGATAACTGGCCGTTTTTGTCTTTACTCAGAAATTATTTCTTTTTCTTCGCTTTTGCATTTGGAAGGTCAGTAATAGTGCCTTCAAATACTTCTGCAGCAAGACCAACAGATTCGTGAAGCGTTGGGTGAGCGTGGATAGTCAATGCGATATCTTCTGCATCACAACCCATCTCGATTGCTAGACCGATTTCACCAAGCAGTTCACCACCGTTTGTACCAACAATTGCGCCACCAATTACGCGGTGAGTATCTTTATCGAAGATAAGCTTAGTCATACCGTCTGCACAGTCAGAGGCGATTGCACGACCTGATGCTGCCCATGGGAATGTCGCAGTCTCGTAGTTGATACCTTCTGCTTTCGCTTCTTTCTCGGTTTTACCAACCCAAGCCACTTCTGGCTCAGTGTAAGCAATTGAAGGAATCACTTTCGGGTCAAAGTAGTGCTTCTTACCAGAGATAACCTCTGCTGCTACGTGACCTTCATGCACACCTTTGTGAGCAAGCATTGGCTGACCAACGATATCGCCGATTGCATGGATGTGAGGCACGTTAGTACGCATTTGCTTATCAACATTGATAAAGCCACGCTCATCGACTTCAATACCTGCTTTTTCTGCATCAAGCAGTTTGCCGTTTGGTACACGACCGATAGCCACAAGTACTGCATCGTAACGCTCAGCTTCAGCAGGTGCTTTCTTACCTTCCATTGAAACGTAGATACCGTCTTCTTTCGCTTCAACTGCTGTTACCTTGGTTTCAAGCATCAAGTTAAACTTGTTCTTAATACGCTTGGTGTAGACTTTCACCATATCTTTATCCGCAGCAGGGATAAGTTGGTCAAACATTTCTACAACATCAATCTGAGACCCCAAAGAGTGGTAAACTGTTGCCATTTCTAGACCGATGATACCGCCGCCCATAATAAGCAGTTTTCCTGGTACTTCTTTTAGTTCTAGTGCATCAGTTGAATCCCAAATACGTGGGTCTTCATGTGGAATAAATGGCAGTTTAATTGGGCGAGAACCCGCTGCAACGATAGCGTTATCGAAGTTAATAACCGTCTTACCGTCTTCACCTTCAACTTCAATTGAGTTAGGGCCAGTAAACTTACCAAAACCATTAACCACATTAACTTTACGCATCTTAGCCATACCGCCAAGACCGCCAGTGAGTTGGTTAATTACTTTTTCTTTCCAAAGACGAATCTTATCGATATCTGTCTGTGGTTCACCGAATACGATGCCATGCTCAGCAAGCGCTTTTGCTTCTTCGATAACTTTAGCTACGTGAAGTAGTGCTTTAGATGGGATACAACCCACGTTCAAACACACACCACCTAGCGTGCTATAACGCTCAATAAGAACGGTTTCTAGGCCTAAATCGGCACAACGGAATGCAGCGGAGTAACCAGCAGGACCGGCACCAAGTACTACCACCTGGGCTTTAATTTCTTTGCTCATTTTGACCTCTTGTAGTCATTATCCCTAACAGGCTGAGTGGGTATTGATTTTTATATGCTTAGACTTCGTTTTAAACAGACGTTCTATTAAACAAATAACTTAAACAATTATGATTTCAGACCGCCAACATTTTACAGAGATGTTAATGGTGTGAAAAGTAAATCAATTTAGCCTGTGAGCTAGACAACAGTTCACGTTGGAAATGTTGTATGAATTTGTTTTCCCCCTGCCCGCTTGCCAATAAATAAAGCGCGATTTGTTTGAAGAAGCTATCAACCAACAAAGTCTCCCCCTAGTCAAGGGGGAGCGAGAGAGGGAAATGTCTCTTACAGTACTAAACGACGAATATCGCTTAGGCAGCTGTTTAGATAAGTAATGAAACGTGCACCTTCTGCACCATCGATCACGCGGTGATCGTATGACAGAGACAGAGGTAGTTGCAGACGTGGCTCGAATTCTTTACCGTTCCACACTGGCTTCATTTCAGACTTAGATACACCAAGGATACCGACTTCAGGTGCATTTACGATAGGAGTAAACGCCGTACCACCGATACCACCTAAGCTGGAAATAGTGAAACAACCACCTTGCATGTCAGCCGCAGTTAACTTACCTGAACGTGCTTTCTTAGACACTACCATCAATTCTTCAGATAGCTCATAGATGCCTTTCTTGTTCACATCTTTGAATACTGGAACCACAAGACCATTTGGCGTATCAACAGCAATACCAACGTTCACGTACTTCTTAAGAATGATGCTCTCGCCATCTTCTGATAGAGAAGAGTTAAACGCAGGGAAGGCTTCAAGTGCTTTCGCAACCGCTTTCATGATGAACACAAGTGGCGTGATCTTCATGCCTGAATCTTTCTTCGCTTCGATAGCGTTTTGCTCTTTACGGAATGCTTCTAGAGCTGTGATATCCGCGTTATCCCACTGTGTAACGTGCGGGATCATTACCCAGTTACGGTGTAGAATTAGCACCA
>ASHK01000496.1 GCA_000695745.1 Vibrio madracius
ACCTACTTATCGGCATGGTGCCAATAGTCAACTTGGAGTGGATTCAAAAGTTTGTTCGCGACACCCGCGATAGAGGACATTCCAGAGAAGCGGTTACCGATTCTATTGTGCGTTCAATGGATGATTACCTTAGTTATATTACCCCGCAGTTTTCACGCACTCATATCAACTTTCAGCGTGTGCCTACGGTGGATACTTCTAACCCGCTCAACGCCAAAGGCATCCCAAGTCTAGATGAAAGTTTCGTGGTGATTCGCCTGCGTGGCATTAAAAATGTCGACTTCCCGTATCTACTGGCGATGATTGATGGCTCGTTCATGTCGCGACACGACACCATAGTCGTGCCTGGCGGCAAGATGAGTTTTGCGATGGAATTAATCGTCCGACCAATACTTCAGCAGCTGATAGAAACAGCAAAATAGGTTAGCTTTCACGCTTTAACCGTAGATGATTTTTTATACCGTGATCATGTGCACAGTTTTGTATAGAAAAATGGTCTGATGACACGATTAAAATCAAGAAAATTGGCGCAAAAAAGGATACTATTTCTAGGAAACAGAAGATCGCTTGCGCCATCTTCAAAGTGCTTTTATGCTAGTAAGTCTTAACCAACGGGCTTGCTAACAAATATGGAAAGCAGCAAGCATACCCTGCAGAGGAAGTAAGATATATGGTTCTAGGTAAACCTCAAACCGACCCAACGTTAGAGTGGTTCCTTTCACACTGCCACATTCACAAGTATCCGTCTAAGAGCACGCTAATTCATGCGGGCGAGAAAGCGGAAACTCTTTACTACATCGTAAAAGGTTCTGTAGCGGTACTGATCAAAGATGAAGAAGGCAAAGAGATGATCTTGTCTTACCTTAACCAAGGTGACTTCATTGGTGAACTTGGCTTGTTCGAAGAAGACCAAGAACGTACAGCATGGGTACGTGCAAAATCTCCTTGTGAAGTTGCGGAAATCTCATTCAAGAAATTCCGTCAGCTGATTCAAGTTAACCCTGATATTCTAATGCGCTTATCTGCTCAAATGGCAAGCCGTCTACAAGTGACTAGCCAAAAAGTAGGTGACTTAGCGTTCCTAGACGTAACAGGCCGTATTGCTCAAACGCTACTAAACCTAGCGAAGCAACCAGACGCAATGACTCACCCAGATGGCATGCAAATCAAGATCACTCGTCAAGAGATCGGCCAGATCGTTGGCTGTTCGCGTGAGACAGTGGGACGCATTCTTAAGATGCTAGAAGAGCAGAACCTCATCTCTGCTCACGGTAAGACGATTGTTGTTTACGGTACGCGTTAATTTCTAGCGACGTTACTATTGCAAAAGCTAATAGCTAAAAAGCACCGCAAGGTGGCTTTTTTATTATTGGTGCGTACTCTCAAAAATCTTATCCGCAGATGCCGCGACGAAGCCTTGATAGTAACTGCCATCCGCCATTTGGTATCGCTTAGCAAACTCATAGAAGCCGCCAGGAATAATCTGTTCACCATCAGTGAACATCACTGGCACTTTATCCGCCATTGTTGAAGATTGCTCAAGTAACACCTCTGGAGAGCCTTTCACTTCACCGCCAGACTCGTTGATAGCAAAACCAGCTTCACGAAGATGTTGGTTTACTTCTACGACTTCCTGAAAGCGGTCCAGCTGATTTACGCTCACCGTAAAGTGGTTAGCGCCATAACCGTGGGCAGCCAACCAAGACGCATACTCACTCTCTTCCGCTAGCGTCTGAAAATCGGCGTAACTCAAGTCCCATAGTCGTCCACCATAAAGGAAGTCTGCACTATCCAACTTCGCCGCTTCAACTTGAGCCACCAGCTTAGCGACAATATCTTGCAGCTGCTGCGAACACAGTTCGACTCTAAGCTCACTAATAAACACTTTTGGCAAGAGAGCATTACTATGCTCTAAATGAATCGCGGAAAGCTTCTTAGCCTCAAACACATAATCACCAGAGACTTTGTAGCCAAGGGCGATAAAGTGCTTTGCCAACGAATCGATACCCAGAGGGCCGACGTTAAAAGTACGCAGCGCGATATGATCATTAATCAGTGCATCATCCTCTTTGAGTAGAGCATGGACTTTATCAGCAGAAGGGCAAAGACGGCGAATATAGTCTTGCCACAAATGGTTAAATAGAGCGTCTACAGTCATAACAGAAGTTCCTTAGAGTTCAATACCAGGCTTAGCGTTGCAGGAAGCACGGTATTGTCTCCTTCCATGGACGCCATAGGGTATGCACAGTAATCGGCCGCATAGAAAGCACTGGGTCTTAGGTTACCTGATGCACCAGGTCCACCGAATGGTGCATCACCACTCGCTCCAGTAAGCTGACGGTTACGGTTCACGATGCCTGCACGAATATGGTCAACGAAGTACTGCCACTCTTCATCGCTTTGTGAAATCAAACCTGCCGACAAACCAAAGCGAGTATCGTTTGCGAGTGCCACTGCCTGTGGTAGCGTTTCGTAGCGAACTAGCTGTAACAATGGGCCAAAATACTCTTCATCTGGTAGCTGCTCGATATCCGTTGCGTCAATCAACGCAGGCGTAACAAAGGCAGCTTGTAGACGCTTCGCTTCCACTAAACTCTTACCACCTAGCTTCACCAATTCGGCTTGTGCAGCAATAATATGGTCAGCCGCTTGATCAGAAATTTGTGGCCCCATAAATGGAGCTGGCTCGGCAAAAGGCTCATCGATACGAATCTTGCCAATCGCAGAAACTAAGCGTTCAACCAGTTGATCACCTTTTTGCCCAAATGGCACATAAAGGCGTCTTGCACAGGTGCAGCGCTGGCCAGCACTGATGTATGCCGATTGCAAAATGGTATAAACCGTCGCATCAATATCGCCAAAGTCTTCACTGATCACCAGCGGATTATTACCGCCCATTTCGAGTGCTAACATCTTGCCCGGTTGCCGGCGAATTGCCTATGCAGAATGTGTCCTGTATTGGCGCTGCCCGTGAACAGTACGCCATCGATACCTTTAGAATCAGCAAGCGCAATCCCCGTCTCCTTGCCACCTTGGACCAGATTGATGACACCCGGCGGAAGACCAACCTCTTCCCAAAGCTTCATGGCTAACTCACCCACAAGTGGCGTCTGCTCAGATGGTTTAAAGACCACAGTGTTCCCAGCCAGTAACGCAGGCACAATGTGACCGTTAGGTAGTGACCTGGGAAGTTATAAGGCCCAAAGACAGCCATGACACCAAGAGGCCTGTGACGGAGGACGATTTGGTTGCCCGCTGCTTCGCGTTGGGTCTCTCCAGTACGTTGATGATAAGCACGAATGGAAATGGCGATTTTTCCAACCATCGCACCCGCTTCCGTGCGCGTTTCCCATAATGGTTTACCCGTTTCTTTAGCAATGGCGATGGCAATCTCTTCACTACGCTGTTTCACTTTCTCTGCGAAGCCAAAACAATGGCTTCACGCTCTTCAAATGGACGCTTCTTCCACTCGATAAATGCCTGACGAGCAGCAACAACTGCGCTTTCAACTTGCTGAGCAGTCGCTGATTGACCTTCCCAAATAGTTTGGTTGTTGTAAGGGGACAGTGACTGAAAAGCGTCACCTTGGCCTGCAACCCAGTTCCCTGCGATCCATTGAGTCATAGTGAAGTTCCTTAAATTATGTGAGCAAAGAGCAAGCGGTGTTTCCGCTTCTCTAAACAGTAGTGCTAATCGACCACCATCTTATTATTTGACTGTTATTGAGCCAGCATACGCACCATATCGCCCTCAGCGACATTCAGTGCTTGTGCAGCTTCCACCGTGAGTAATACCTTACCGCTTGCTGGGTCATACGCCGCTTTAGCCGCCACCGCTCGAAAGTTCTCAAACGAGGTATTGGCGACCAAATAATCTTGAGAGCTTGAATGCTCTGCAATCGCTACCTGAGCTCGGAAAGAGTCGCGAACCGCTTGAATATTACGAAGGTCACATTCAACCGTTGGGCCAGCATCAAAAATGTCGACATAGTTACGACAGGTGAAGCCTTCGTTTTCAAGTAATTTCAAGGCTGGACGGTATTCTCATGCACCTGTCCAATCACCTCTTGCGCTTCTTTGCTGAGTAAGTTGATATAGATTGGGAGTTTAGGCATTAAGTCTGCGATAAAGCCTTTTTTACCGATACCGGTCAGATAATCCGCCAACGTGAAATCAATAGAGAAGAAATGCTCTTGTAACCATTTCCAAAATGGAGAATTCCCTTCCGCATCGGACACACCGCGCATTTCAGCAAAAATCGTTTTAGAGAAACGTTCT
>ASHK01000497.1 GCA_000695745.1 Vibrio madracius
CCAAACGGTAAAATCGGTGACGGTAAAATTTTCATTACTGATATTGAACGTGTAGTACGTATTCGTACTGGCGAAGAAGATGAAGACGCTATCTAAGTCGAATCTCAAAGAATCATAAAGGAGTAGGTAACTGCTCCTTTTTCATTTTAGAGAAGAGGTATTATGAAACTAAAGTGGATGCTATTCGCAGGTGTTGCTATCGCGGGAATGACGATTGGCGGTTTTCAAGCGGTATTTACCGTAGGAGAGACACCAGAAATTACCAGTATTAAGGATAGCCAAATTGACACAGAGCTTAAATGCTACCGAAATGACCATCCACTTGCTTTAGATGAATCAGGACAATTGAACGTTTTGGTTTGGAATGTCTACAAGCAAAACCGTCATAACCTCTTACCAGAGCTTACTCGTCTTTCTCAAGACCGTCAGTTGGTATTACTCCAAGAAGCAAGCCTTGATGATACCTTTATAGATTGGTTGCAACGTTCAGATTGGGGCAGTAATCAGGTGAGTGCCTTTAAGGCGTTCGATGTTTCATCGGGAGTCTTGAATTTAAGTCGTACTATGCCCTCTATCGCTTGTGCTAACCTCCAAACGGAACCTTGGTTGCGATTACCAAAATCAGGGCTGTATGCGGAATACGCGCTGAGTAACGGACAGACTTTAATTAGTGTTAATTTGCATTCGGTGAATTTTACGATTGGGACCGACGAATACAAGCAGCAATTAGAGTCTTTCAAACAAGTGCTGGTAAATCATCAAGGGCCATTATTAATTGCCGGTGATTTTAATAGTTGGAATGAGTCGCGGATGTCGGCGTTAAAACAAGCACTGAAAAAATATCATATTAAAGAAGTGGTATTTCAACGTGATAATCGTAAACGTTTTATTACTGGATTACCTTTGGATCATATCTTCTATCGAGGCATGGAACTTCAAGGACAACGCGTTCCTGAATCTGACGCTTCGGATCATAATCCTCTACTTGCCGAGTTTATCATTCCCCCTCAATCGTCAAATTAATCGGGAATCATGCAAACAAAAAGCGGCGTATTCGCCGCTTTTCTTATTAATGTTAAGCACTGGTTTTCGTGACATCAACGTAAAGTTTCAGTTTTTGACCTGGCTTAAGATACTTCTGTTTCTGAAGGTCGTTCCAGATAACAACGTCATTGGTACGCACTTTGAATTTCTGTGCAATACCGCTGATGGTATCGCCACTTCTGACAGAATAGAACACGGTACGTATAATCGCTCCATCACTCGCATTTTTCCAGATTACGAGTTCCTGCCCAACTCTTAGTGTGTCACGAGGCCCCATACCGTTCCATTTTGCCAACGATTGATGAGAGACTTTGTTTGCTCTCGCAATGGACCACAAACTGTCACCGCTGGCAACTTTGTGAGTGACTTTATAGTTACCACGAGACGTCGATTGTGTTTTTGCTAAGCGGTTGGCAGCAGTCAACGAATAAGTCGATTCATCTTTGGTTGAAGTAGGAACTAGTAGGTACTGGCCAGCACGAATATTGTTGCCTTTTAAGCCATTCGCAGTGCGAATCACTTGCGTCGTTGTTTGGTGGTTGCGAGCAATCACACTTAATGAATCACCTGACTTCACCTTATAACGCACAAGGCGCATCCCTTTACCGCGATTCTGTTCTAATTCGAAGCGGAACTTATCTAAGCTCTCAATTGGTAACAGCAGCGTTTGAGGGCCATCAGGTGCTGTTGCCACTGGTTGTAAGCAGGGTTATAACTCTGCAGCTCTTTAATTGAAATGCCGGCATATTTAGCGGCAATGGCAAGGTCGAGCTGTTCATTAGGGTCGACTAATTCCAACACAGGCTTATTGGCAATAGGTGGAATATCGACCCCGTACTTTTCTTTGTTAGCCAGTACATCAGCAAGCGCTAGTAGCTTTGGTACATAGCTGCTGGTTTCCTTTGGTAAGTCCAGAGAGAAAAAGTCAGTAGGCTTACCTAAGTTACGATTTTTTCGAATCGCACTGTTTACTCGACCACCGCCACTGTTATAGGCCGCGATAGCGTGATTCCAGTTCCCATCGAAGCGCTTGTTCAATTGTGTTAGGTAATCCAAAGCAGCTTGAGTTGACGCGGTCACGTCACGACGGCCGTCATACCAGTAGGTTTGGTCTAGACCGAACGCTTTTCCTGTCGCTGGGACAAATTGCCATAATCCAGCAGCGCTACCGTGTGAATAGGCAAATGCATCAAAGGAGCTTTCCACGATTGGCAGTAACGCAAGCTCTAATGGGAGGTTACGAGCTTCTATTTCTTCAGTAATCAGATACAGGAAAGGTTGAGCACGTTGAGATACAGTTCTTAAGTGGCTAGGGTGCTTGATATACCACTCACGGTAATAGTCCACTTTAGCATTATCCGGAATCTCCATTTTAAGTTGCATAGCAATACGCTGCCACACATCGTCTTGCTCTTGTGATGTCAAGGGTTTTGCAGGGGCTGGAGTGTCAACGGAAACGGGCGTTGTTGTAGTGGTTGCTGTTTCTGCAGGAGAGTTAGTGGGCTCTGTTGTGGTGTTGCTTGAATCTGGCTGTGTCATCTGACAACCGGCCAGCAACAGGGCTAAGGCCCAACTGTATTTCTTATGCATTTGATTTGCTACAACCTCTAATTTGAACGGTTGTGCATAATACTAATACGAATTGGGCCAAACAAGCAGCAAAACGTTAAAATTCGTTTTTCCACTCACGTAATGCTGTAAAAGTTGATAAAGGATCATTATTGATCGTGCGGTTTGCCACCGACTTCACAACTTCTGGCTGAGTAGTTCGCAAAAATGGATTGATCCGTTTTTCTAAACAAATTGTGGTTGGTACTGTAGGGAAACCCTTAGCTCGCTTTTGATTAGCACCGTCTCGGTATTCATGGAGGAACTCGTTATGAGGTTCGACTGCCATGGCAAATGCGAGGTTGCTAAGCGTATACTCGTGAGCACAGTACACCTCCGTCTCCTCCGGCAAAAGGGTGAGCTTTTGTAATGAATGATACATTTGCTCTGGCGTGCCTCAAAAATGCGACCACAGCCGGCGGAAAACAGGACATCGCCACAAAACAGCTTTCCGTCGCCAACATAGCCAATATGGTCGAGTGTATGACCTGGCAAATTGAGAACCAAAAACTCCTCATTGAACAGGTTAATCCTATGACCTTCACTGACATGGTGAGTCAGGTGTTCTATATTGGAATTTTCGGGGCCAAGAACCGTAATCGTCGGGTATTTTGCTACTAGCTTTTCGATACCACCAGTATGGTCCCAATGGTGATGAGTAATCAAAATGGTCACTAACTCTAACTGGTTGGCTTCTAGATATGCGATCACCGGTTCTGCATCACCTGGATCGACAACGGCACACAAGTTCTGGTTATTTTGAATCAGCCAGATGTAATTATCGTTAAATGCAGGTATGCTTTTGATATGTAACATTGTTGTTTCTCCAGTTCGGTATGGGAGAGAGCGCGTAAATGAAGCCTGCACGCAGCAAGAAAAAAGTTGATCATCCCCATTCTTGGGAAGAGCTTGCCAACGGTCAATGGGTCTCAGAGTCTATTCAAACTAGACTAGATGAATGGTGCCC
>ASHK01000498.1 GCA_000695745.1 Vibrio madracius
TGTCCCAAACAGCCCAAATTGGTCACTCCCTGACCCTATAATCCTATCGATGATGTTGAAGACGAGGGCGACAACAAAACTGACTAAAACGTAACTCCAATACTGTCTTCGGGTTGCTCGGCCATTAAAGTTGGCATAATTGTTTTTTAACACATCGATGTAATTATTCAGCATATACACTCCTTGGGGTATTGAGGTGCCTGAAATCCAAAAACGCAGCCCATCTAAATGCTCCTTGCTTCTAAACGGCTTGGGAAGTTAACCGTGCCACATCGCTTTTGTAATATCTTGGAATGTTGTCATCACGTGTAGGCATCATACAGTCGATAAGTATAAGCTCAATCTGAGAATATTCACGTTGATACGTGTTATCGACTCTTGAGTGTCAGCTGCAAAAAGAAACAACAACTTGGTTTATTTATTGGATGCAGATTAGTGTCCGAACGGGTATCGCCTGTGTAGCAACGTGTATGTGTCTGTCGACATACTTTGGGTGGTTGATAACATTAATTGCGTTTTTACTAGTATGAAAATCAACAAGTGAGGTGTGTCTAATTCACTTTATCTGGCGTTACGCTGTAAGGTTCGAAGATTATTCTGTGAATGTTATAGATGGTTGTTTTCACGTTGAAATAGTGAGCAATAGTCTGTAATGACATAAAATCACTGATGAAAATTTCCTTTCTGAACTGTGGCATTATGGCTAAAAACATAACACGTAAGGGAGTCTATGAAATTTTCACATCTAACCAGTGTGGGCCTTGTCCTTCTATCAACAAGTCATGTTTCTTTGGTATCTGCACAAACCTCGAACAATTCCACTTGGTATCGTGATATCGCGATTTCTCCAAATGGGCAGCAAATTGCATTCACTTACAGTGG
The DNA here is from genome assembly GCA_000695745.1 of Vibrio madracius. GTDB lineage: Bacteria > Pseudomonadota > Gammaproteobacteria > Enterobacterales > Vibrionaceae > Vibrio > Vibrio madracius. The sequence goes on from ASHK01000498.1 coordinate 883, forward strand.
ACAGATCTGGGTAGCGAGTTCAAAAGGTGGAGATGCGACACCGTTAACCAGTGAAAAGATATACAGTTCTAATCCTGTTTGGTCGCCGGATAGTCAATCGCTCGCTTATGAGTCTAACCAGTATGGTCCAGGCGATGTTTTTGTCCTCGATCTGAAAACTCATAACACGGAACGTTTAACCTTTCATGGTCGGAAAGATGTTCCATATTCATTTAGTGCTGATGGTAGTCAGGTGCTATTTCAATCTCGACGAATTGGCAATGGTGACAGTGAGCTCAATAACGGCTATTTCGGTCGTTCCTATCGTTTCTATACGGTTCCTGTGAAAGGGGGTAGAGAACAGGTTCTGTTAGAAAATTCGGTGAGTAGCTATTCAGTATCTCATGACGGTAAGCAAGCTTTGTATACAGACTTGCCTTCTTACACTGAACAGCAGTGGCGAAAGGGAGCGAAATCCGATGCGGCGAGAAACATCTGGAAATACGATATCAATACTCACAAACACACTCAGCTAACCTCTTATAGAGGTGAAGACAGGAACGCAGTGTGGTCTCAAGACGACCAATCGATGTACTTTCTTTCTGAA
>ASHK01000499.1 GCA_000695745.1 Vibrio madracius
TTTTGCAAATCGCCAACATTAGGTTTTGGAGAGCAGTGGGATGACGCCGATATTGCCGACTTTAAAGCCAAGATGGACTTACATCATCGAGAGATCGCTGCCGTGATCCTTGAACCGATCGTTCAAGTGCCGGTGGGATGCGAATTTATCACCCCATGTTTCTTTCGCGAGTGCGCGAGCTCTGTGACCAGTACGGTATTTTGCTTATTTTGGATGAAATCGCCACGGGATTTGGAAGAACAGGAAAACGGTTTGCTTGTGAACATGCAGACATTCAGCCCGACATTATGTGTGTTGGCAAGGCATTGACTGGCGGTTATATGACATTGTCTGCCACGCTAACATCGAAGCATGTAGCCGACACCGTATGTGGTGGAGAAGCAGGCTGTTTTATGCATGGACCTACTTTTATGGGTAACCCGTTAGCCTGCGCTGTCGCCTCAGCCAGTCTGGACCTGATTGCGGAGAATCATTGGCAACAACAAGTTCGCAGTATCGAGTCACTCTTTGCCGAGCTGCTCCCGGCTTTAACTCGCCACCAGCAAGTGAAAGACGTTCGTTGGCTTGGCGCGATTGGCGTCGTAGAAACCAACAACCCCGTCAATATGGAAGTGATTCAGCAGCACTTTGTCGAGCAAGGGGTTTGGATCCGTCCTTTTGGCAAGCTTATCTATATGATGCCACCTTACATTAGCCAGCCGGAACATATTGAAGCCTTAGTTAAGGCCATTGAATTAGCGTTAGAAAGCGAAGCTTGCTTCATTCAGGACTAGACTAACCGATACGAAAAAGCGGCTTGACGTTTGACTTCAAACCGCTTTGTGAAACGATGACAATTAACGTAGTTGACTATCTTTACTTGCCCTGCGATTAAACAGTGCCTGACGTTGAGTCAGTTGCTCTAAAGACTGCTGACATTGAATACAAAATCTCACACCCTTTATTGCTCTGCGTCTCGCTTCGGGAATTGGCTCTCCACACTCGTCACAGTAAAGTGCACTTTCGCCACGACTTGTTGCGCTTCTTACGCGCGAAATCTCATCGTCAATGGTATTTTGAATTTGTTGGCTGACACTATCGTCATTCGCCCACCCTACGGCCATATGCCCTCCTCAGTTAGGTCGAGAAATGAATACTTACCGTGGTAAGGTGGACATTATAACCATTGTGAATAGATTAATAATCCATCTAAAAAGCGAAAGACTATTACTTTGATGTAATAGTTATTACTCACATCGATCACTCAGAAAAGAACAGAGCAGCTTATGGGCACAAAAAAGCCCAGCATTGCTGGGCTTAATAATGAATAGGCTATCAATTAACCGATGTGGGTTGCGCCGCCCATGTACTTTTGCAGCACGGGTTGGGATAGCGATACGACCATCTGCTTCTTGGTTGTTTTCTAGGATAGCAACCATAGTACGACCAACCGCTAGGCCTGAACCATTCAGCGTGTGTAC
>ASHK01000500.1 GCA_000695745.1 Vibrio madracius
TGTAGCACGTGGTGTTCAGCAGACGCTGCAGCGCTATAAAGAGCTGAAAGACATCATTGCGATCCTAGGTATGGACGAGCTATCTGAAGAAGATAAGCAAGTCGTATCTCGTGCTCGTAAGATTGAACGTTTCCTAACTCAGCCTTACCACGTAGCAGAAGTATTTACTGGCGACCCTGGTGTTTACGTACCTCTTAAAGAGACTCTACGTGGCTTCAAAGGTCTACTAGCTGGTGACTACGATGACATTCCAGAGCAAGCGTTTATGTACTGCGGTACTATCGACGATGCTATCGAGAATGCGAAGAAGCTATAAGGCTAATTAGGAGGCGATATGGCAGCAATAACCTTTCACCTAGACGTAGTAAGCGCGGAGAAAAAACTTTTCTCAGGTCGTGTTGAGACGTTTCAGGTGTCCGGTAGCGAAGGTGAACTTGGTATTTACCATGGACACACACCGCTGCTGACCGCTATCAAGCCTGGTATGGTGCGTATCGTTACTCAATACGGTAAAGAAGAGTTCATTTATGTCTCTGGTGGTATCGTAGAAGTTCAGCCGGGTACTGCTACAGTACTGGCTGATACTGCTATCCGTGGTGAGGAACTAGACGCAGCTAAGGCAGAAGAAGCCAAACGCAAAGCTGAGGAGCATATCCAGAATCAGCATGGCGATATGGACTTCGCGCAAGCGGCCAGTGAACTGGCTAAAGCCATTGCTCAGCTACGAGTAATCGAGCTGACAAAAAAACGTCGTTAATTCAGGTAAACTGAACTAACCGCGATGAAAAAGGCGACCCTAGGGTCGCCTTTTTGCTTAATTTTTATCAGAAATTTATCCAATCCATTTAACACTACTGTCATTCATGGCTAGAATGACGAAAGCTTAATTAACGTCAATGGTTTAATAATAATGAAATTTAGTGCAGTCGTTCTTGCTGCGGGGAAAGGAACCCGCATGTACTCTCAAAAACCTAAAGTATTACATACACTGGCTGGTAAACCGATGGTAAAACATGTCATCGATACTTGTGAAAGCTTAGGTTCTCAGAATATCCACCTAGTGTATGGTCATGGTGGTGAAATGATGCAATCGGCTTTGCAGCAAGAGCAGGTAAATTGGGTGCTGCAAGCGGATCAATTAGGGACAGGTCATGCTGTCGATCAGGCGTCTCCACATTTTGCTGATGATGAAAAAGTACTTGTTCTCTATGGTGATGTCCCGCTTATTTCTGAAGAAACCATTGAAAACCTACTCGATGCTCAACCTACCGGTGGTATTGCACTATTAACCGTTGTCCTTGATAACCCAATGGGTTATGGCCGTATTGTGCGTAAGAATGGTCCAGTAGTCGCTATTGTTGAGCAGAAAGATGCAACGGAAGAGCAAAAGCTCATCAAAGAGATCAATACCGGTGTGATGGTGGCTACCGGGGGGGATCTAAAGCGTTGGTTATCTGGTCTTAGTAATAATAATGCGCAAGGTGAGTATTACCTGACCGATGTGATTGCCGCCGCTCATAATGAAGGTCGTGCGGTAGAAGCGGTTCACCCCGCAAATCCGATTGAAGTTGAAGGGGTTAACGACCGCGCCCAGCTAGCTCGTTTAGAGCGAGCCTTTCAATCTATGCAAGCACAGAAACTGCTCGAGCAGGGAGTGATGTTGCGCGACCCAGCTCGTTTTGACCTTCGTGGCGAGCTACAGTGCGGTATGGATGTAGAGATTGACACCAATGTTATCATTGAGGGGAGTGTCACGCTTGGTGATAACGTCGTTATCGGTACGGGTTGTGTGCTAAAAGACTGTGAAATTGACGACAATACCATCGTACGTCCATACAGTGTAATCGAAGGCGCGACAATCGGTGAAGAATGTACGGTTGGTCCATTTACGCGTTTACGCCCTGGAGCGGAGCTACGAAATGACGCTCACGTTGGCAACTTCGTTGAAGTGAAAAATGCTCGTCTAGGTGAAGGCTCGAAAGCGAACCATTTAACATACCTAGGTGATGCCGACATTGGCCAGCGTACTAACATTGGTGCAGGTGTTATCACTTGTAACTACGATGGGGCTAATAAGTTTAAGACGGTGATTGGCAATGACGTTTTTGTCGGCTCTGACAGTCAACTGATTGCCCCTGTGACTATCGCTGATAGGGCGACGATTGGTGCGGGTACCACGTTAACTAAAGATGTCGCTGAAGGTGAGTTAGTGATTACACGCGCAAAAGAGCGCAAAATTGCAGGCTGGCAGCGCCCAACCAAGCAGAAGTAGTCTTCTCTATTAAAAAGGGCCTCATTGAGGCCCTTTTTGTCTCTCTGAACTTATTGTTAGTGGCTTGGAATCGCAATACGCTTTTCAAGCCAGCGTACAGCTTGTGATACCAACAGAATTAATGCCAAATATTCGAGAACTAGGAAAGTATAGATTTCTAGAGGTAAGTACTCATTCACAACCAACTCGTTCGCTCTTCGAGTCAGGT
>ASHK01000501.1 GCA_000695745.1 Vibrio madracius
CTGTACCGATCACATCGAACTCTTGACGTGAGCAACTTGGACAAGCAATGAAGTTGATACCGCGAGAGCGAATGCGTAATGATTTGAGGATATCAAAGCCTACTTTAATCTCTTCAACAGGGTCAGCCGCCAAAGAAATACGTAATGTATCACCAATACCTTCCGCTAATAACATACCCAGCCCAACGGAAGATTTGACTGCGCCCGCACGCGCTCCACCAGCTTCGGTAATCCCTAAGTGTAGTGGTTGGTCGATCTTTTGCGCCAGTAATCGGTAAGAGTCAACGGCAAGGAAGACATCCGATGCTTTAACACTGACTTTAAACTGATCAAAATTAAGTCGATCGAGAATATCAACATGGCGCATCGCTGATTCAACCAGTGCCGCAGGCGTAGGTTCGCCGTACTTCATTTGAATATCTTTCTCGAGGGAGCCGCCGTTGACACCAATACGAATAGGAATGTTGTTATCGCGAGCACAATCGACGACAGAGCGAATACGAGCTTCGTTGCCGATGTTACCCGGTTGATACGTAAACAATCAACGCCGTACTCTGCCACTTTAAGTGCAATTCGATAGTCGAAATGAATATCCGCAACGAGTGGAATCGAGATTTGTTGTTTTATCTCTCGAAACGCTTCAGCCGCGTCCATGGTAGGTACAGATACACGAACGATGTCTGCACCGACATTTTCCAACGCTTTAATTTGAGCGACGGTCGCGGCGACATCTGTCGTACGAGTATTTGTCATTGACTGTACTGCAATGGGCGCGCCATCGCCGATAGGTACATCGCCCACATAAATACGCGTAGATGGGCGACGTTTAATTGGTGATTCGTGATGCATATTGATTATCTAAGGTAAGGTGAATCGAGCTACTTTGCCTGAAGTATACCCAGAAAGGTCGACAGGTTCACTTGCTAATGTCATTGAAACCTTCTCAGGTGCGCCCAAAATCACTTTAAACGGCGCTTTTCCATTAACATTAACACTGTCACCTTGCTTTTTAATACCTGTCGTGATGGTTTTGCCATCTGCGTCTTTCACCTGGATCCAGCAGTCTCCAGTAAACGCCATTGTCAGGTTTGTCAATCCGTCTGCCGGTTTAGATTGTTCTTTGTCAGTTTCTGACTTTTCATCTGTCACCACGGCTTGCTGCGCCGACGTGTCTTTATTGATAACAGGCTCCGACACCGGCTCTGTTGTTGTCGCTTCTGTTTGTTCAGGCGCTTCGATAATAGCAGAAACATCAATCGTTTTGACGTCATCTTCTGCCGGAGCTAACTCTGCTTGAACCGCGACTTGTGGGGAAGCTGGTTCTTCAACTTGAATCGCTGGATCACTGTTATCAGCAATTTCAGATAACGTGTCCTTTTGCTGGCTTTGTAGCCACCATACCGATGAAATACCAATAATGACGACGAAAATGCCCATGTGAGTTTCATGATACGGCTATCGTGCTTTTCTTTATTGGTTTTTTGAGAAAAACTCTGCATTGGCTGTTCAGAAGGTTGAGCTTCATTATGATGCTCGATCGCACCCAAGATCTCTTTTTCATCGATCCCCACCGCTTTAGCGTAAGAGCGTAAATATCCTCGGGTAAATGTGGCGACTTGCTCACCGTCAAAATCATTGGCTTCAATTTTCTGAATAATAGCAACGCGCAAGCGCAATCTATCAGCTATCTGCTTTTGAGTGAGCCCTAATGCTTCTCGCTTCTCTTTAAGAATCGTTCCGGCAAGAGCTGGCTCATGTTGTTCTACGTTATCTACTGCGGTATTTTTTTCAGTACTCATTTATTCTGTACTTCTTTTGGTTGTGACTATGACGCGACACGCTTAATTCGTTTTATTTTTTGGTGTTGTATCGTCAATAGTGTGGTAAATCGTACGTACTAACTGTTATTACAGCATAGTCCCAAATTACTGACTTCTGCACATCTCTCTAGTGCAAAGTGCTCGATTTCATTATGATTTTCGCGCAATGTCGCCCCGTTATGGAACAAGACAGCGGCAAGATGTGACCATCATAGTCGATTCTACCCATGAGTTAAAATCGGCAAACGTAAAACGACGTAAATAGAACCATTTTTGATTAAAAATTGACACTATCTATTAGGTTCAGGCGACGTTTTGAAATATTTGATTAACAAAAACGATATTCGTTCCATTAATACTGAATTTTTTATCAATAAATTGTGGCAAAGATCAGAGTTTCTTGCTGCCACGCTTTCAGATACAAAAAACCAAGCAAATACTTGGTTTTTCTCTCTTTGTTCTCGATTTAAACCGCTTTAACAGGAATAGCTTCGCCCTTTTGCTCGGCCAATAGCTTGGTACGCTTGGTTCGGTCGATAACATCACCGACCAACTGACCACACGCCGCATCAATATCATCACCGCGAGTCTTACGAACCGTTACTGTGTAATCATATTGCATAAGCGTTTTCATAAAACGGTCTATACGCGAATTACTTGGCTTCTTATAAGGTGAACCTGGATAAGGGTTAAATGGAATCAAGTTGATTTTCGCAGGTGTATCTTTCAATAATTCGGCCAGTTCACGAGCGTGATCCATATCATCGTTAACATGGTCTAAAAGCACATATTCAACGGTAACTTTACCGCGATTAGCGTTCGATGATGCAATATAACGACGCACAGATGCTAAGAAGTCTTGAATATCCCAACGATCGTTAATCGGCATAATTTCACTGCGCAACTTGTCATTTGGCGCGTGAAGAGAAATCGCCAACGCAACATCAATTTCACCTGTCATTTGATCAAGACCAGATACCACACCAGAAGTCGAAACCGTCACTCGGCGCTTAGACAATCCAAAACCAAGATCGTCTAGCATAATCTCTAGTGCAGGCATCAAGTTTTTCATATTCAGTAACGGCTCACCCATACCCATCATCACGACGTTGGTAATAGGACGACGACCCGTCTCTTTTTCAAGACCTACTTCACGAGCAGCGCGCCATACCTGACCAATGATTTCAGAGACTTTAAGGTTACGGTTAAAACCTTGCTGTGCCGTTGAGCAGAATTTGCACTCTAATGCACAACCTACTTGTGATGAAACACAAAGTGTCGCACGGTCATCATCCGGAATATATACCGTTTCAACATCTTGATCGCCCACACGCATCGCCCACTTGATCGTGCCATCTGATGAATGCTGCGCTTCAGAGACTGTCGGTGCTTTGATTTCAGCTAAGCGAATCAACTTTTCACGAAGCTTCTTGTTGATGTTGGTCATCTTCTCAAAGTCATCACAACCGAAGTGATAGATCCACTTCATGACCTGATCAGCACGGAAGGCTTTTTCGCCAAGTTCCTCTTGGAAGAATTTACGCATACCTTTGCGATCAAAATCGAGTAGATTGACTTTTTGTGCGGTCATGTTGCCTCTTCGATGACGGTGATTCTAGTTAAGGGCGCGAATTGTACAGCCTTTAGGCGACTACAACAAGCGCTACAAAACCTTAAAATAATAAGGTATTCATTTATAAGTGAACATTTTTTGTACAGATCAAAAGCCCAATATAAAAAAAGGAGGCGAAAGCCTCCTTGTGTTGAGCAAAATCAATCATTAACGCGGGCAGATTTCCGATGTCGGAAAGAAGAACTCTATTTCTCGAGCCGCTGATTCAGGGCTGTCTGAACCGTGAACCGAGTTGTGACGCATACTCAATGCATAGTCTGCACGAATGGTTCCACAAGCAGCTTCTTCTGGATTAGTTTTACCCATAAGTTCACGATAACGCGCAATCGCATCTTCACCCTCGAGCACTTGAACCATGATAGGACCAGAGGTCATAAACTCACGTAGCGCCTCAAAAAATGGCTTACCCTCATGCTCTGCATAAAAACCTTTCGCTTGCTCGTCGGTAAGATGAACCATCTTAGCCGCAATAATTTTTAGACCGGCTTTCTCAATACGATGATAGATTTCACCAATAAGATTACGTTCTACTGCATCTGGTTTAACGATTGAAAATGTTCTTTCTAGGGCCATTATTGTTCCTTATCTTTCTGTTTCTATAATTGTTATTTGGTTTGAGCTTGCTCGGTAAGCAATCGAGCTAGAGTGCGAACACCCATGCCAGTTGCACCCGCTGACCACTTATCCGTCGCCGCTTTACGGTAAGTGCCTGCACAATCAAAGTGCAACCAACCTTTTTTGTAATCAGTAACAAAGTAAGACAAGAATGCCGCTGCAGTGCTTGCACCTGGTGAATAATCACCACTACTGATATTAGAAAGGTCAGCGAAATTTGACGGCAACATGCCACGGTGGAAATCGGCTAGAGGTAGCGGCCAAAGACCTTCTTTCTCTTGATTTGCGTTGGTTAACGCTTGATGCGCAAGTTCATCATCAAAAGACATGATCGCATGATAATCATTGCCTAGAGCGTTTTTAGCTGCACCAGTGAGCGTGGCGCAATCTATGATTAGCTCTGGGTTTTGTTCACTCGCGTAAATCAGACCATCGGCGAGGACCAAACGTCCTTCCGCATCCGTATTCATGATCTCAACGGTTTTGCCATTTTTATAGGTGATCACATCACCAAGCTTCAACGCACGACCAGAGACCATATTTTCGGCACAACAAAGAATCAGTTTCACACGCTTATTTAAACCACGCATGATCGCTAGACCTAGACCGCCAGTGATGGTTCCAGCACCGCCCATGTCCGCTTTCATTGCCGACATAAAGTTAGAAGGCTTCAAGCTATAACCACCTGAATCAAAGGTAATCCCTTTACCCACAAGACATGCAAATACCGGAGCATTTTCATCACCAGTTGGGTTGTAATCGAGTTGCAGCATTGCTGACGTGCGGTCAGAGCCACGACCGACGGCGAAAATGCCTTCCCACCCTTCTGTCAATAAGTCTTTATCTTTTACGATACGGTAGGTAACGTGCTCAGGTGCCGTCGATTTTATGAATTCTGCCGCCATTGTCGCCAGTTGACGAGGGGCGACTTCTTCTGCACTTTTATTGATGATGTCACGGGTCCAATCAGACGCTTTGATACGAGCGTTCAACTCTTGGTCATCTTGCTCGCCAAGAGATGGGAGCGTCACTTGTGTCGTTTTTCTTGAGTTGCGATAACCTTGATAAACGCCCAAGTGGACTCTAAATCCCAACCTTCACCTGCTAACGTTGCATTACTAATACCTTGTGCATCTAGTTTACGAGCCGCGCGCTGAATAGCACCTAAATCGTGGCCTTCGCCTAGATGTACGGTCGCGCCAGTATCAGTGAAAGAGATAATTGCTTTTTCGCCCCATTGAGGTGCAGCCGCTTCTTGGCTAAGAAATACCGACATTGTGTTAGACATGGTCTCTCCTTGTCTTAATTCTGTTTGTGTTGTCGCCTCTTATGATTCAAATGATGTTATCACTATGTAGAGACAATACCAATGACCCGCCCAGAGGAATTAATAACAATGTAACATGCAGCGACAAAAAAACGGACCAAAGGTCCGTTTTTAGAATTAAAGTTAGAGAGATTGATCAATCGTACTCGTCCATCCAGCACAAGATGACTGCTTCGAGAATTTTCTCATTGGAACGATTTGGATCGTCATCAAAATCTTCCAGTTCCGTTATCCATTTATGCAAGTCAGTAAAACGAACCGTTTTAGGATCCGTGTCTGGGAATTGATCGCACAGTTCTATAGCGA
>ASHK01000502.1 GCA_000695745.1 Vibrio madracius
AGGATGTATGACTGCATTTCATGCAATTTCAATCTCAAAGCAGTTTCCTGATGGAGACCGACTATTTTCATCGCTTAACTTCGCAATCGAAGAAGGCATCACAGCGTTAGTAGGAAAAAATGGCAGTGGCAAGAGTCATTTAGCGCAGATCCTCGCTAAATTAACCCCACCGTCTGAAGGGCGAGTGGAGTGGGGGAATCAGATCAAACCTGTTGGCTTTTATAGCCAATTAGAAAGTGAATCAGACTTGTCTCAAAGCATTGCGCAGCTATTAGGTGTGGAAAATAAGTTGCTCGCCCTTGAGCGCATTCAGCAAGGCGATTGCTCTTCTCATTGGTTTGACATGATTACCGATGATGAATGGGATCTTGCTGAACAATTATCAAGGCTACTCACGCAACTGCGCTTGCCTACTGATCTCAATATTAAACTCGCGCAATTAAGTGGTGGGCAACGTGCTGTATTAAGGCTTTATGTACTATTGCAGCAAAATTATGACGCATTCGTTCTTGATGAGCCTACTAACCATTTAGATTCTGAGCATGTTGATTGGTTAGTGAATCAATTGAAAACAATAGACAGACCGGTGCTGGTGGTAAGCCACAATATTGCGTTCCTCAATCACGTTGACAAAATACTCGAGCTGAATTCATTAGGTATTACCTGTTATGGAGGCAACTACCAAACCTCGTCGCTCACAAAAATCAAGCATCTGCAAGCGTTGCAGGACAAAGCCAAATCACTGATTAAGGAGAGAAAGGTAAAAGCAGAGAAAGCGCACCAACGGCTAATCACAGCTCAAAAACTTGCAACAAGGGGTAAAGCGCAAAGGATGAGTGGTAGCCAGCCAAAAATACTGATGGACGGTAAAAAGCAAGGCGCTCAGAATGCGAATGGCGCGATTGCCGCTCAAAGTGAACGCCAGTTCGCGGTTTTGGACCAAAACTTCAGCAAGTGAAGGATCAAATAGAACAGAATAAACCGCAGAAATGGTACACCGGAGCGGTTCAAACGCAGGGTAAGACAGCCATCGCGTTTGACGCATTTCAGCATGCTAATGTGCTTGGTGCACCGATTCGTGCGACGGTACTTACCAGCGAGCATGCGTGGCTAAAAGGTGGTAACGGCTCGGGTAAGTCGACCATTTTAAAGCGAGCGCTTGCTATGAGCAAAAACTCAACGGTTGCTACGGATGGGCTTCGAGTCAATACAAAGTGCTTTTACTTAGATCAGCACTTTTCGATGCTTAACGATGCTTTGGTGCTGATTGATGCTGTGTGTGAAGGGTGTGAGGAAATGACCATTCCTGCTGCCCGTACTCTATTAGCTGGCATCGGTTTTAGGCGAGACAAAGTCTATGACAAAGTCGAGCAACTCAGTGGTGGAGAGAAAATGAAGCTAGCCATGCTGATTGCTTCGCACCAAAAACAGGTGGCGACACTGTTATTGGATGAACCAGATAATCACTTGGATCTCGAAGCCAAACAACAATTGATTGCAGCTATTAATGGCTACGCAGGAACAGTGTTAGTGGTCAGTCATGATATGGGATTCATCGAGCAATTAAGGATAGACAAAGTCATTGCGCTAAAAGGCTGACAGATTAATTAAGAAGAGGCTCATTTGAGCCTCTTCTTGTTAATTATAACTTTGATTGTCGAGCACCTGACGAGCCCTTTACACAGCGGTAGATAACCCATACGGAGGTACCGACAAGGATTAAATAGCCAATCCCGAACAGCGGCATGGAGAAGATCCCGACGATCGTCAATATAATGGAGACCCAAAAGGTCTGTACTGCGTTTTCAAGGTGATCAGCCATCGGACTACCCGCTGAAGAACTGCGCTTGAGCATGGCCCAAATACCGCCAACGAGATAGAAAAGGCCAGTAAAACTGCCTAGAAGAAGACAGGCATAAGCGACAATAGCGTTTGTTTTGGTTTGTTGGTCTTGTTCGGATAGCATAACCGTTCCCTTGTAATGACTTGATTTAACTATAGTACTTAAAACAAAAAGCAGAGATAAAACTGACGGTCTCCAAACAACAAAGCGGCCTTTAGAGCCGCTCTGTTAAGTGCACAGGGTGTGTCTTCAATGTGCGATATTATTCGCCAGCCACCAAGTGTTTCTTAGTACGGATGCTCGCGATGAACATGTAGATAGCGGTTGCCATCATTGTGGCAAGCAAGTAAGCCATCAAACCTTGTGTTCCATCCATAAACAAGTCAGCAAGCACAGGGCCAGCAACAGAGCCAACACTGTAGCAAAACAACATAACTTGAGTCGCAGAGACAATAAAATTCTCATCTAATTTATCGCAGCCCAAGTTAATCGCAATTGGATATAGTGCGAATGTCGCCATACCAATCAAGAATAAGCTAATCGCTAGTACGCTAAGTTCATCGCTAAGTATTACCAGACCAACGCCAAATACACCCAATAAACAGAACATGCCCATCAATGGAGTACGGCCTGCAACTTTAAGTAGTGGTGGCACTAAAGTTTGTACTGCCATACCACCTAGGATGACTAGTGCCATTAATGCACTCAGACTGCTTTGTGACACGTTACGGTGCGTCAGCTCTACAGGCATTAGACCGTAGATGGAACCAAGGGTTAAGCCAGAAACAATACAGCCGATGATGGCAGCATGGTTCAGTTTGGCAATTTGTTTGAACGATAGTGTCGCTGAGTGAGAGCTTTGTGGTTGCTGAGTTGGAACAAACATCAACACCAAGATAGCGGCACTTAGCATAGAAAGAATAGCCACAAATGGTAGGCTGCCCTGAACACCGATAAAGCCAATGCCAAGCTGACCTAACGCCGCAGCCACCGTATAGTGAACCCATATAAAGGCCAAGGCGTTTTGCGCGGCTAGATTCGTCACCAACCAGTAGCCATGATTCAACGATAACAAATACGCCCGCTACCGCGATGCCAGCCACAAAACGTGCAATAAGCCAAGCCCATGCGACAGGCGCTAACGGTAACACAACGATAGTCGCGATAAATAGTGCTAAACAGGCGATAAATGCCACGCGGTGACCGATATGTTTAACCGCAGGCTCAATAATAACCGCGCCTACTAAAAGACCCGCATAGAACACACTTGCCAGCCAACTTGCGTTGCTTGCATCAATACCGTACTCGCCCAACATAAGCGGGATCAAGCTCATCAAATAACCCGATGCGACGGCATAAAGTGATAGCGCAATAACAGGTACTTTAAAGCCAGTTTTTACTGCGAAATCAGGTGTGTTTTCCACTAGCGGAACCTCCTAAATAGTCGTTGGAAAATAGAGAGAGAATGAATAAATTGATTAGGTTTTCGCCGCGACTATGAGGCTTGAGCGTAGAGGAGTAAAACTAAAAAAAATGACCATAACGACAACCAATGCTTATGGTTTGATTGGCATTAGTTATCGTTGGTTTGATGTATTAATTTAGCTAATAAAATGCGTATTAAGGTATTGTTTTTATTAGATGGAGCTGGGCTGACAATGCAGTTAATATAGGTCTAAAATACGGCTGATTTTCTCACTACACAAATCTTGAATATTATTTTTCGATACTAAAACATTTGTTTGGGAGTGATGCCCATATGCTGTTTAAAAAAAGCGATAAAAGCGCTATCACTTGAAAATTCCAACGCGTAAGACACATCTAAAACACTCTGTCCTAGAGCCAACAATTCTGTCGCGCGTTGTAACCGCCATTGCTGACGCCAAGCTTGGAAACTCATACCGGTCTCTTTAGAGAAGATCCGACTAATGGTTTTACTGCTGGCACCCACATCATGAGAAAACTTCTCTAACGAAGGCAAACAAAGCTCTCCAGTCAAAAACCGTTTTAACGCTCCTTTCACTCTTGGGTCGCTAGGAATAGGCAATAGATGCGACTCTGCCAACGCTGATTCAAACTCCTCCCAAAACAAAGTGGTGGTGTTGTGCGTCTGTTCGCTATTTATGTCCCAAGGCCAGTAGCTCATTCTATCTATCAATGCTTTAAACAGATCGTTCACGGTAAGAAACTGTATGGTGCTGGGGGCTTTGGTAAAGCAGTTGGTATCGAAGTACAGAGAGCGATATTCAACGACATTGTTCATGCTTGCTCTGTGTATGGTGTTTGGTGGTATCCAAGCGGCTTGAGTTGGCGGTAAAACGGAGCGGCACCCTTGCAGATCGATAGTCATGCAACCTTGAGGCGCGTAAAGCAGTTGTCCTTTTTGATGCTCGTGCATGCCGGAGTCATGTCTACCCACTCTTGCAGCTACGCCAATAACGGGCACATCCAATGTGTCAGCATCGAACGTTGTTTGATGATCAATAAGTGCCATTTGTCCTAAATTCGATGTTTTTTGTTCTTATGATGATATTAGTACAAATTTCTTTAACGATAAACTTATCACCATCAAATAAAGAGGAGGAATCACAATGATTCAACACACAAAATATGGAGAGATGTCAAAACCTCCAATGTGGCTATTAGTGCTGCTTATTAT
>ASHK01000503.1 GCA_000695745.1 Vibrio madracius
ACTGCTTTCTGAGGCAAAACCCGATCGCTTATTGATCGAACCCACTGGTCTTGGTCATCCCAAAGAAGTGTTGGAAATACTCTCTACCAAGCACTATCGTCAGGTACTGTCATTGCAAAAGAATGTCACCCTAGTTGATGCTCGCCGCTTGGCAGACATTCGCTATACAGACCACGATACCTTTAACCAACAGATCGCCATCGCTGATACTGTCGTGGGCAATAAGATCGACCTATATGATGAGGGCGATGCCGATAAGTTGTCTGATTATGTCGCTCAGATAGGGCGTCCGAATACTAAGGTTATCTTCGCGGATCATGGTGTTATTCCTTTTAAGGAATTCGAAGGAAACACCATCATTCATCAACAGCCGACTCATCACCATCATCATAGTCATAACAAACCGCTTGTCTCTGAAATCCCCCTCCCAGAGACAGGAATTCTCAGAGCAATCAATGAAGGGGAAGGCTTTCAAAGTGTGGGCTGGCGGTTCTCTGCCAATAAAGTCTTCGACCGTAAGAAACTGATCATCTTATTGGTCGAACTCAATGTCGAACGAATGAAAGCCGTTTTTATCACTCAAGATGGCGTATTTGGCTACAATCTTACGTCCGACGGCCTGTCAGAAATGCCACTCGATGATTGTATTGAAAGCCGTATTGAGCTGATAGCAGATACCATAGACTGCGACTTTGAAGCGCAAATACTCGATTGTCTTCAAGGATGAATCCATTTTTCGAGCTATCACAACAAAAAAGAGCGGCTTGTAGGCCGCTCTCTACTACTGCATTATTAACAGTTACAGACTTTTCTGATGCGCTTCAATCAGTGCCAACATTTTAGCTTGTGCGGCTTGATTCGCTTGGGCATAGTCCATCTCTGCCGGGAAGTCGCTGATGACCTCATAGTAGCATTTAAGTTTCGGTTCGGTCCCCGATGGACGTACAATGACTCGCGATTGATCTTCAAGCAGATAAATCAACACATCACTAGCGGGCAAGTCGATAGTTTCTGTTGACCCATCGGCGAATTGTCGAATCGATGAATTAAGATCTTCGATCACTTCAATGCGTTTACCTGCTATCTCAGTCGGTGGGTTACGACGAAGCTTCTCACCAATAGGCGGCGATTTAGGATCCAACGCAATACTGCGCTGAGCATTAAAGTAGAAACCATGTTGACGATACAGTTCTTCAAGCTTATCCCAGAGCGTTTTACCTTGCGCTTTGAGCTTGCCGGTTAATTGTGCAAACGCCACAAGTGCAGAGAGTCCATCTTTATCCCACACTTTATTGCCAACCGTATACCCTAATGCTTCCTCATAAGCGAACAGGAATGGATGGCCGCGCTTTCTTGGGTCATTGCAACATTAGTTAACCATTTAAATCCAGTTAACGTTTGGTAATACTCAGCACCATATGCCTTCGCGATACTGCTGAGTAGGCGCGATGAAACTATGGTATTCCCCACTAGTGAATTCGGTTGTCCTGCCAACAAGTAGTCCCCAAATAGTGACCCTACTTGGTCTCCCGTCAACATTTGATACTCACCGTCAGGACGCTTAACCGCAACCGCAAAACGGTCAGCATCAGGGTCGTTAGCACAGGCAATGTCGGCATCAACAGATTTACCGAGTGCCATCACCATATCCATGGCCCCTGCTTCTTCTGGATTTGGGAAGTTAACGGTTGGGAATGTACCGTCCGGTTCTCGCTGCTCTGCTACACTCGCCACTTGTTTAAAACCTGCATCTGCTAATAGTGTTTCTGCCATGTCAGCACCGACACCATGCATCGCAGTATAAACAATGGAAATATCCGTATCGCTATCCGGCGTTAGCAGCTCACTTTGATTGATGGTTTTGCGATAGGTTTGATAGTAGTCCTCTTCTAACCAAACCAATAGACCCTGTTGTTTCGCTTGGTCTAATGGCAACAACGTTAGAGGTTGAGTCGTAGCGTCGTCAATCTTTGCTGCAATGCCAGAATCATGAGGAGGAATGATCTGCGCCCCGTTTTCCCAATAAACTTTAAATCCATTGTATTCTGGTGGATTGTGACTGGCTGTCACTACAACGGCTGCTGCCGCATTCAGTTCACGAACACCAAAGGCAACGATCGGCGTTGCTGCAACTTTATAGGTCAAGTACACCTTAATACCTAGCGCGGTCAGAATGGACGCGGTATCGTGAGCAAACTGCTTGGAATCAGGGCGACCATCATAGCCAATGACGACACCTCGCGATGCGGCATCGTTGATTTGCTGGAGAAGATAGTGACCCAATCCGGTCGCGGTTTCTTGAATGACCAAACGATTCATACGATTTGGACCCGCCCCTACTTTGCCGCGTAAGCCTGCGGTTCCAAATGCAAGACGAGAACCAAATCGGTCTTTTAACTCTCGCTCGTCATTCGATTCCACCAGCTGTCGTAGTTCTTGTTGAGTGATTGGATCAGGATTCGCGTGCTAACCATTGAGTAATTTGTTCAGTCATAATGATGTTTCCTTAATTGAGGCGACCTGATCAAAGAGGGATATATTTCAGGTTCTCATGTGTCTATTTAAGAATAGTAAATGACTCTCAATACCATTAAAGAGAGGGCAACCGATAAAATGAACTTCAATTTGATAACAAGCTAGAGCGATCATGGCAGGTAAGCCAGCACCTACCAATAGATATGGTGACTATGCCTCTTCAGGCTCTAAATCGAACGATGCATCAATCAGCTTTTGAGTATAGTCGCTCTTTGGATGATGGAAGATCTCATCGGTAGTGCCTTGCTCCATAATTTCGCCTTTTTGCATTACCAGTACACGATCCGATAGGGCTTTGACCACACTTAAATCATGACTAATAAATAAGAAACCAATGTTATGCTTCTTTTGAATGTCTTTAAGAAGGTCGA
Organism: Vibrio madracius; assembly: GCA_000695745.1. Lineage (GTDB taxonomy): Bacteria > Pseudomonadota > Gammaproteobacteria > Enterobacterales > Vibrionaceae > Vibrio > Vibrio madracius. The sequence continues at coordinate 2,907 of ASHK01000503.1, forward strand.
TAACGGTCAGCTGTACCGAGCGATCCAGTGCTGACGTGGGCTCATCAAGCAAAATAAATGACGGCTCAAGAATGAGGGCTCGGGCAATCGCAATGCGTTGTCGTTGCCCACCTGAGAACTCATGGGGATAACGGTTGATACTGTGAGGATCAAGCCTTACTTCTTCGAGGGCCGTGCGCGCTCGCTGCATCCGTTCAGCTTTGGACAAATTGGGGTGATGAACCGTCAGGCCTTCTGTAATGATGTCGCCTACGGTCATTCGTGGTGAGAGTGACCCATAGGGATCTTGAAACACCATTTGAATGTCTTTTTTAAGAGCAAATCGGGCTTTAGCCGACAGTTTATCTACTTGTTGTCCTTTGAATTTCACTGTTCCAGAGCATGGAAGCAATCCGATTAGGGCTCGTCCAAGAGTCGATTTACCCGATCCCGACTCCCCGACAATACCCAAGGTTTCACCCTGTTTAAGCTGCAACGAAATCCCTTTAACGGCTTCAAAATACTGATTCCGCTGCTTGTATAAAGCTCGATTTAATCAAAAATTTCACTCGAATATCGTCAGCTTCTAACAAAATAGGAGCGGTTTCTGCTACTTCCTCTTTTTGTCCCTTCGGTACAGAATCGAGCAGCATCTTGGTGTAATCGTGCTGGGGTGATGAGAACAGCGCTTGGCATTCCCCTTGCTCGACAATATCGCCCTTGCACATCACTATCACTCGATCTGCCAAGTGTTTAACCACACCCAAGTCATGTGTGATAAACAGAA
>ASHK01000504.1 GCA_000695745.1 Vibrio madracius
ATGTTTTTGGTGGCTCTGGTAATAAGTCTTTGTTATAAATCAGAGAGATGGCTTCGATTGCTAGAGGGTAGCCAATTAACTTGCCGTTGTAATTAACCGCGTCCCAACTGAAATCAACCAGTTTATCTTGAAACTCTTTGCTTGGTTTTACTTCTCTGAGCAAACCTGCCTCTGCATAGCCACCAAAGCGGTCGTGTGCCCAGAAAATAATATCTGGGCCATCGCCAGTTGCCGCAACTTGTTGAAAGCGAGACTCTAACGATTCAGGAAACTGAACGCTGACTTTAACGCCAGTGTCTTCTTCAAACTGGCGACCCACTTCGGCTAAGCCTTCATAGCCTTTGTCACTGTTGATCCAGATGAGTAGTTCGCCTTCAGTAACCGCAAATGCGGGTGTTGCCATTAACGTCGCTAGTGCCACAGCTGACAAGGATGTTTTTAGATTTTTCATTGTTACGATCCTGACTATTTGTAATGACATTAGAATAAACCGAATTCCAATTGCAGCAAAATAGCCTTTTTGTTACTAGGTATAGTTTTTATCTATTTCATAGTGGTTAAGTGTGATTTTGGTTGTGACGAATAAAAAAGCTCCAACAAAAAGGTTGGAGCTTAGCTTATCTTTGGTTTCGCGACTTAGTTTTGCGTGTCTTCGGTAAGCTGCAAAATATGTGATGTAAGTGGTTTTAATGGGTGTGCTATACGTCCTAGACCGTCTCGAATCTCAACTTCAAATTGTGCGTTTGAGTTCAAAAGATCACGATAAATGTAACATCCATCGGCTAACTTCAGGTTAGCAACTAACTCAGCAGGCAACGCAATAGGTTGAGTGGTGCTGCGGTTAGAATCAAAGTTTAGTAACACAAGAGCGTGCTCTTGGTGAGTATATCGAGCATAACAGTAGAGCTTACTGGCTAGGTCACCGTGCGCCACATCACTATCTGTTCCAAATGGCTGCATATCTCCAGTTAATGCGGGACAGGTGAGCGTAACATTCATCAGTTTTTGATAGTACTGACGCAGTGCCAATTCTTCGGGAGTTGATTGTCCTCCGTCAAAAGCACCATTATTCATCCAGCGTTGGTGGCTGGGAACGCCAATATAATCAAAAATAGATGTTCGAGTAGGCTGTCCAAAACCGGCGAGTTCTACGCCAGCTTCTCCGACTTCTTGACCAAAGTAAATCATCGTAGGAGCATTACTAATCGTCGCAGAGAGCACCATGCAGGTAAGGCGGATTGTGCATTGGACGCAAACTCACTGCACGGTATACGTTGCTCATCATGATTGTCTAAGAAGTGAAGCATATGGGGCGCAATATCATGTAATTCTTGTTGAATTCGAGAGATATTCTGCGTGTCTCCGTGGCCCCGAATGATATATTTTAGGGTGTCATAAAGATCAACTTTATCGTATAACGCGTCCATTTTACCTAGCTGGATATAATCTCGATATAAATGTGGTTGATACACTTCTGCAACCAAAAAAGCATCTGGTTCATTGCCTTTATTGATGAGTTCATAAAGCTCCAAAATTCTACCGGCACCATCTCCGCCATATCATATCGAAACCCATCGACGCCTTGAGATATCCAATATAGCGCGATATCGCGAAACTTGGTCCATGAGTTCGGTACCTGTTTATGTTGCCAAAATTCAAAATGCGCTTGGTGCGACTTGTCGCGGTAGTCTTCGGGTAGTATCGGAAAGTCTTTGCTACCATCGGGACGAACACCGTAGTTTACTTTGACAGTTTCGTACCAATCGTCCGAATTGGGCTTGGCTAATCGAGATCCATTACCCGTCCACTTAGCAGGAAACTCCTGATATGGCTCACGAAGCAGAGGATGTTCTTCTCCACCAAGTGGTTGCAGGTGCGCTGGAATATCGGGTAGTTGAAAGGCTTGATCAGGAATATAGTAGAAGTTGTTATCGACCGCGTACTCTACATTCACATCGTCACTCGCACCAAAATCACAAATTCCGGCTGGATTGTTCAAGCCTCGGTATTGTCTTGCCACGTGATTGGGGACGATGTCGATGATGACCTTTAAGCCTGCGTCATGCGTTCTTTGGATGAGAGACTGAAATTCTTGATTACGGTTACTCGGGTTATCGGCAAGATCAGGTTAACCGAATAATAGTCTTTCACTGCGTAGGGAGAGCCTGCCCTGCCTTTGACAACAGCAGGGTGGTCGTTAGTAATGCCAAACTCAGTGTAGTCAGCGACCAGCGCATGATGTGGGATCCCCGTGTACCAAACATGGGTCATGCCGAGGTCTTTAATTGAGTCTAATGCCCTCGAGGTGATGTCGCTGAATTTACCCACACCGTTTTCTTGGATAGTACCCCAGGGTTTATTGTTTGAGTTTTTGTTGCCATAGAGTCTTGTGAAAATTTGATAAAGATGGATTTTAGATTGGTGGTTCATACTCATCTCACAGTCAAGTTAGAGGTCTGGATATAGAAAAAATCTATTATATAGTTGGAGTGTAGAGTAAGGCCGAGACAAAAAACTCATCCTTTTAGGTGGAAAATAGGGGCGTAGATGTGAGGTGTGTGGCAAATGCAGACAATGGCGAGGTCATTGCCTGCATCGGCTAAGTCGATGTACTTTTTAGCTAGACGAGTAGGTTATTTAAGATATTTAACGTGTGCTTCCATCTCTTCGCCGATCTCTTTGCGCATGTTCATCAGTTTGATGGCAGAATCGCGTAACTTAACGTCTTCTTCAGTTTCAGGAATCCATTCAGGGACGGAAGTGGGTTTACCATCTTCATCAACGGCTACCATAATGACAATGCAGTGAGTGGTAAGACGGTTTTTAAGTTCTTTAGGGTCACTGGCTTGCACGTCAATGGCTATATGCATTGAAGAGCGTCCGGTGTAGATAACTTTGGCGCTGACTTCGACGAGGTTGCCAACGTGTATCGGTTGAACAAACCGAATTCCGCCAGCGTAAGCGGTAATGCAGTATTTGCCGCTCCACGCTGCGGAGCAAGCATAAGCAGCTAAGTCGATCCACTTCATGACCGCACCACCGTGCACTTTTCCGCCGAAATTTACATCACCTGGTTCAGCAAGAAAACGCAGGGTGATGTCTCTTTTGCCACGACTCATTTGAACATGTCCTTATTGTTATTTGAGACTTCGATGAGTATGACAAAATTGTTAACAGTAGGCTACAAGGATTGAAGGCCAATTGTCGTTATTATTTATCGATGGTTAGGCTCTGCTCCACCGCATTCGTGGCTACTTTGCGACGTTTTATCTTAACTTGAGAAAGAATAACGCCCGAGATGACCATCAGCCCGCCAATAACATGGAATTGAGTGATAGTTTCACCTAACAAGGCCGCAGCAAGAGCCACCGCGATGACAGGTAAGAGGTTCATGAACATTGCGCTGTTGTCAGCACCAATAACGTCAATAGCTTTAACCCAACAAAGTGGTGCAACGAGTGACGCCAACAAGCCCGCATAGGCAATAAGAGGCCATGAAGCCGGTGTTGGCAGTATTGTTTCGCTGGTCAACAGCAGAGGGAACAGCATAATAACGGCAAATACGCCTTGCGTGTAAATAAGCATCCAACTAGATAATTGCATCTTCCAGCGTTTTAGAAGCACGCAGTAAGTAGCATAAACAAAAGCAGCAATCACCATTAAAATGTCGCCTTGGGCAACCGTTTGGTGCATAAAGAAAGCAAGGTCGCCTTGACCTAGCATGAAAGCTAGACCAGCTAAGGAAATAACGCCGCCAGCAATACTGAGCATCGAGATTTTCTTGCCAAGCAGAGGTACCGACATAAATACGCTGATAAGTGGCACCAAGGAGGTGATAAGCGCCATATTAGAAGCGGTCGTCGTCAATGCGGCGTAATAGCCAGAGACTGGTTGAGTACCATGCCCAAAAAGGCGAGAAAAGCGAGTTTGCCAATGTTGCGACGAATTTCTGGCCAATAACGTTTTAGCTTAGGTAAGCAAAACGGGGTCATGATTAGCATGGCAAGCGCCAGCGATAAAAGCTCATTGCACTTGGTTCGATGATCGATGACGCGATTTTATTCACAATGGCATTCCCGCCCCAAATAAGTACGGTTAGGAAAGGGAGTAAGTAAACCATTGTGAGCCTCGTCGCGTTTTGTGGATTGATGTATAGTGTGACAGGTCGTTATAATTATAAATATCTCTATTAAGACATTCAGCGCGATAGGAAGACAAGTTGAAAAAAAAAGTCACGTAACCTTCATCCCTCTCTTTCTATTGATAGAATGCCATCTGATGTGTTTATGAATTTCGATGCGTTTCTTTCCAATACAGAGACTCGGGTTCATTGCCACCCTTGGGGACAAATTCAGCTAATTAGTGGTGGGATCCTTGAAATGGAAGCACAGGATACCCGCTTTCTTGCTCCCCCTCATTTGGCGATTTGGGTACCTGCTGGTGTCATGCATTGCAGTTATAATCGTAAACCACTGGAATATTGCTCACTGAATATTGCTCATGAGCTCACAGCCACTTTCCCAGAGAAAACTAGCTTAATTAAGGTGACGCCAATTGTCTCTTCTATTATTGAGGACTTTCGTCATCGACAGATCAATGTGGCTCAATCGGACAAAGACAAACGTTTAGTACAAGTTTTATTGGATCAACTGAGCGATCAGCAAGAGCAACATCACTTTCTACCTTCTAGTAACAATAAGTATCTCGCGCCAATCCTGTCAGCTATCGAAGAGGATCCAACCAATGACATCAGTTTAAAGGAGTGGGCGAGTCGGGTGCACACCACCGAAAGAACGTTGGCGCGCTATTGCCAAAGTGATCTAGGGATGAGCTTTACTGAGTGGCGACTAAGAGTACGTTACTTGTACTCCATGGATTTACTTCGCGGCGGTCATTCTGTTAAAGAAGTAGCGTTTACCTTGGGCTATAACCAAGCGAGCCCTTTTATTGCCATGTTTAAGAAGTATTCACGCCAAACTCCGGAACAGTATAAGAACAAACTGCTTCAGGAGTGATTGAAACGAGACGACAAGCAAGATCAAAAAAGGAGTATGTAACATACTCCTTTTTTGTTGTTCGTGAAGACTAACCTCGGTTGGTTACGGACTCTCGCGTGACTAAACGTCCGGTAATCAGGGGTCTTGGGTTCATCGGTTTGTCATCCAAAATGGCATCCAATTGCTCCATCGCAAAATCGACAATTTGTTGAGATGGGTAGCTGATACACGTAAGAGGTGGATTGAGCTGACTTGCCAATTGAGAGTCTTCGAGTGACACGATGGACACCTCTTGCGGAGTTGCAAGGTTAAAGTCTCTAAACAAATTCATGGCTACCGCAGCTTGGCTATCACGCATAACCACAAGCGCGGTAAAAGGATGATAGCTATTGAGTAATGACATGATGGCTTGTTCGCTGTTGCCGTTGGCGGTCACAATCAACTGGCGATTTACAGGCATTGCTGAGTTTTGTAATGATGTTTTATAGCCGTCAATGACTTGGCTCGAGGCGAAACTTTCATCATCGACGACAATGGCAATGCTGGAATGTCCTTTGCTTGATAAAAATCGACACGCGCTTTCTGCGGCAAATTTGTAGTCGTAGCCAATGGCATGAGAAACATCAGCTAAGCTATCGATAGCAATGATATTGTCATTTTTCAGCTCTTCGACCGTTCCACCGAGAGAAATAATGGCGTCGCAATGTCTTTGATTAAGATCTTCAACCATACGGACTTGCTCGGCTGGGGTTCCGCAAACTGTACCAGCATGTGTTTACCTTTGGCCTTTAGTGCCTTTGCTAACAAGGGCAGGTAGGTGGAAACTTGGCCTGCATCGGTAGAAGATAGGATCACGCCAATATAGTCTGAACGCTGATTTGCCAATGTTTGCGCGGCCGCGTTTGGGCGGTAATTGAGCTCTTCAGCGGCGCGAAGT
>ASHK01000505.1 GCA_000695745.1 Vibrio madracius
CTTTCCGAAGAAAGAAATGGCGCGCTCGGAAGGATTCGAACCTTCGACCGCCTGGTTCGTAGCCAGGTACTCTATCCAGCTGAGCTACGAGCGCGCAATATTGTTCAAAAAGAACAGTGTTATACAACACATCGCAAGAATGGCGGTGAGGGAGGGATTCGAACCCTCGATACGGCTACAAACCGTATACTCCCTTAGCAGGGGAGCGCCTTCAGCCTCTCGGCCACCTCACCGTCTTGCGGAGGCACATATTACGATTTACCAAAAATAAGTCAAACATTTTCTTGGCAAAATTTGGAAAAAACAGACTAAGCGTTGGCAAATTAACCAAACCACCATTTAATCGTAGCTTTCCTACACAAAATTCAACTGAGCGCCTCTATTAATCGCAGAATTTTACGCAACAAAAAGGCCGGCATAATGCCAGCCCTCTCAGTTTGGATTAGTAGTTACCTGAAGCAACGTTACCATTTCCTTTTTCAGCTTGAATGCGCATGTAAATCTCTTCACGATGCACCGACACTTCTTTAGGAGCATTAACACCAATGCGAACTTGGTTACCTTTAACGCCTAGTACAGTAACAGTGACTTCATCACCAATCATCAACGTTTCGCCAACACGGCGAGTCAAAATCAGCATTCTTTGCTCCTTGAGTATTCTCTAATTTTCTTGCTACGAAACTTATTATCCAACAAAAGTTATATTTTCGTAAACTATCTTCTGGAAAGTATTTACCCCAAATGTACCTGTTTTTCTTCTCTCAGAACGGATTCACTGGCGATAATGTAATTATCATGCAGTACGTTAGCCGCTTTGTCGATAGTTCCCGGTTCCAATACTAACGTAATTGAGTGCTTATCCTCACAAAAGTGTAGAACAGATATGTCTGATAAGTTGAGAAGTTGTTGATATTGTGACGCTTGTTCCTTTGTATTAGTACCTACAAGCGTTAATAAGGCGACGTCTTGAGTTGCCTCTACTTTATCGTCAATGACCATTCTTAATTTATCACAACAGTCTGCCCCCACTAGCAACCGCTTGTAGGTAGAATCTGTCACCCAATGTCCGTCAGCAACCCCTAACATCTTACGTTGTTTGTCAATTATCTCGCATGCTCAGCCAATACGGTTAACGCTACCATTTGCTTACGTATTGCTAAACCACTGATACCTTGCTTGGATTCGATACCGGCAACTAAAGTTCCCTCACCGTCCTCAAAACTCGATAAAACTCGAAGTGGTACTTGATGTTTCCAAGCATAAGCAACACAAGGTAGATGCAGGACCTTTGCTCCCTTGTGAGCCATTTCATGCATCGTTGGGAAATCGATCGTATCCAATTTTTGTGCTTTGGATACGATTCTAGGATCACAACTATAGACACCATCGACATCAGTAAATATCTGACATTCTTGGGCATTTAGCGCACCAGCGAGAGCGACAGCCGTGGTATCGGAACCACCACGACCCAG
>ASHK01000506.1 GCA_000695745.1 Vibrio madracius
AGTTTGGTCAGCACCGATATGTTTCCATGACTCAGAAACGATGAATGAGAAATACTCGTTATTAAACGTAGTAGTAGGACTGGTCACTTTAGCCATGAGCTTTTCCTCTAGTAAGTAGGGATACGTTTTATTGAACTGTAGTCACTTTAGCGCATCTGAGTTATTTCATAAGTAACATACTGGATACTGTTACTCTTTCGTTACCCCTATCCATTTTCTATTCCATAAGATTTCAGGCATAAAAAAAAGCCGCTCTATAAAGAGCGGCTTTACTAAAGCTATTTAAAAATCAGCGATTAAGCTTGACCTTTAACTTCTTTAAGACCGTTGTAAGGTGCTTTTTCACCTAGAGCTTCTTCGATACGAATTAGCTGGTTGTACTTAGCAACACGGTCAGAACGGCTCATAGAACCAGTTTTGATTTGACCTGCAGCTGTACCTACCGCTAGGTCAGCGATAGTTGCATCTTCAGTTTCGCCAGAACGGTGAGAGATTACTGCTGTGTAACCTGCGTCTTTAGCCATCTTGATAGCAGCTAGAGTCTCAGTTAGAGAACCGATTTGGTTGAACTTGATTAGGATAGAGTTAGCGATGCCTTTCTCGATACCTTCAGCAAGAATCTTAGTGTTAGTAACGAATAGGTCGTCACCTACTAGTTGAAGCTTGTCACCTAGTAGTTCAGTTTGGTGCTTGAAGCCATCCCAGTCAGACTCGTCTAGACCGTCTTCGATAGAAACGATTGGGAATTGGTTAGCAAGCTCAGCTAGGTAGTGGTTGAACTCTTCAGAAGTGAACGTTTTACCTTCGCCTTTCATGTTATAGATGCCAGCTTCTTTGTCGAAGAACTCAGATGCTGCACAGTCCATAGCTAGAGTAACGTCTTTACCTAGTTCGTAACCAGCAGCAGCAACAGCTTCTGCGATAACTTCTAGAGCTTCAGCGTTAGACTTAAGGTTAGGAGCGAAACCACCTTCGTCACCAACTGCAGTGCTGTAGCCTTTAGACTTAAGAACTTTAGCTAGGTTGTGGAATACTTCTGCACCGATACGTAGACCTTCTTTAAGAGTCTTAGCACCAACTGGTTGGATCATGAACTCTTGGATGTCAACGTTGTTGTCTGCGTGCTCACCACCGTTGATGATGTTCATCATTGGTAGAGGCATAGAGAATACGCCTGCAGTGCCGTTAAGCTCAGCGATGTGCTCAAATAGAGGCATGCCTTTAGCAGCAGCTGCTGCTTTAGCGTTTGCTAGAGAAACTGCTAGGATAGCGTTCGCGCCGAATTTAGACTTGTTTTCAGTACCGTCAAGGTCGATCATCACTTGGTCGATCTCAGCTTGAGCTTTAGCGTCTTTACCAACTAGAGCTTCAGCGATTGCACCGTTAACAGCTTCAATCAGCTTTA
>ASHK01000507.1 GCA_000695745.1 Vibrio madracius
GGTTTGGCGATCGGCACCGTTTCAGCTGGCGTCGGTTGCTCTGGCTCTGGATCATTACTTAAGGTGTAAAGACCATAACCAAAAACACCGGCAAGCACGATCGCCAAAAGGCCACTACGCCATGGTTTCTTACCAGAAGGTTTCTTTTTTGCTGGTCGGCGACTGGTACCTTTACCACGCCTTACATAGTCACGGTTTGCCACGAAGATAGGTTCTAATTGAATGAATTAACTGACCTCATGGTAAATACCACAAGGTCAAGTTGCAAGTCAGTATCGTGCTAACTATAGGATTCTTGGAGGAGCAGCACTGTTGCGGATCACAAGTTCGGTATCCAGTAGTCTTGAACCCGCGCTAACATCGACACCTTTCAGTACTTCAAGCATCATATACATGGCTTGGCGACCAATCTCATAGCGAGGTTGTGAGACCGTCGTTAGAGGTGGATCGCAATACTGTGCAAACTGAATATCATCAAAGCCAACCACTGATAGGTCTTGCGGTACTCGCAGTCCTAACTTTTTCGCCTCTTGCATGGCGCCAATTGCCATAATGTCGTTGTGGCAAAAGATGGCTGTCGGCGGTTCTGGTAGAGCCAGAAGGTTGCGAATCAAACGCGCGCCAGCTTCAAAGGTGAAATCGCCTTTCACGGTATAAGCGGGGTTCATCTGCAATCCGGCTCTGCGCAGAGCTTGCTGATACCCTTGTTGTCTGAAGCGGCATAAAAACGCCGTATCAGGTCCCGCGATTTGTGCAATCCTCTTATGCCCTAACTGCGACAAATAGTTTACGGCTTCAAATGCTGAGGTAAGGTTGTCGATATGCACGGTAGGAAGTTCAAGTTCAGGGGCAAACTCACAAGCCATGACGATAGGTGGGAGGTTTTTCTGTTCAGGCTTACTGATATCAAAAGGTAAGTCGGTGCCAAGTAATAGCATGCCGTCTGCTTGCTTAGTGAACACCAAGTTTACAAATGATGTTTCCCGCTTTTTTGATTGGCCGCTGTCTCCCAGCAACACCAAATAACCATGTTCCATCGCTGCATCTTCGATACCTCGAATGAT
>ASHK01000508.1 GCA_000695745.1 Vibrio madracius
CAGATAATCCGCCAACGTGAAATCAATAGAGAAGAAATGCTCTTGTAACCATTTCCAAAATGGAGAATTCCCTTCCGCATCGGACACACCGCGCATTTCAGCAAAAATCGTTTTAGAGAAACGTTCTGGATGCTCTGCCATCATTAAGAAACGGCATTTAGACATCAAACGACCATTCAATCCACGACGAAATTCAGGGCGTAAGAACAAGGTACAAATTTCACTGCACCCAGTATAGTTATTACCGAAGGTCAAAAGCTTAACAACATTATTGACGTTAAGTTTTGGCGACGAGTGCACGACGGTACTAATGTGATAAGAATAGAAAGGGACATCCCAGCCAATCGCACCTTCTATACCTGTGGTACCCGCCACTTCGCCAGTGTCGGTATCGACGCCGACCATCAAATAACCTTCATCGGTCGGCGAGGTCACGTCTTGCTTGGCAAAACTGTATTCAGAATGGGTAATTCGGTTAGTGAGAAGCTCTTCATTCACCGGAAGAGAAGTAAAACCGTGTCCTGATTCTACCGCGCAAGTATGTAGCGCATCGTAATCAGACATAGAGATAGGACGAACAACAAGCATCAAAAATCCCTCCTGACGCAAACTCTCTCGGCACATCCAAACATCCGAGAGAGTATCTATTTGCTAACTAAACTTACGCCGCTACTAACGTGCTGATCGCTTTATCGAGTTTAGCTAGTCCTTGTTCCACTTCTTGCTTGGTAATGACTAGTGATGGCGTAAAACGAACCACATTGGCCCCGGCAACTAATACCATTAAACCTTGCTGACCTGCTGCAACTAGAACATCGCGAGCACGGCCTTGCCATTCTTCATTCAAAGCGGCACCAAGAAGTAGGCCTTTTCCGCGAATTTCACTGAAAATACCGTATTTATCGTTTATTTTCTGTAGTCCTTCACGGAACCACGCTTCACGCTCTTCGACACCAGCCAGAACATCAGGCTCGACACCACATCCACAACCGCTTCTGCTACCGCACATGCGAGCGGGTTGCCGCCATAAGTCGAACCGTGCGTCCCTACTTTCATGTGAGCCGCCAGTTTTTCCGTCGTTAGCATGGCACCAATCGGGAAGCCGCCACCAAGAGACTTGGCTGTGCTCAAAATATCCGGCGTCACACCCAAACCTTGATAGCATAAAAGTGACCAGTACGACCATTACCAGTTTGCACTTCATCGAAAATAAGCAGGGCATTGTATTTGTCACATAATTCTCTAACGGCTTGAACAAACTCGGGCTGAGGAGAAACAATACCGCCCTCACCTTGCAGCGGTTCCATCATCACTGCACAGGTTTTTTCTGACATCTGAGCCTCAAGCGCCGCGATGTCGTTATAAGGAATATGTGATACGTCACCTGGTTTAGGGCCAAAGCCGTCGGAATAGGCCGCTTGTCCACCAACAGTGACTGTAAAGAAAGTACGACCATGGAAACCTTGGTTAAAGGCGATGATTTCAGACTTTTCTGCGCCATGAACATCTGCAGCCCAGCGACGTGCAAGTTTCAACGCGGCTTCATTGGCTTCTGCGCCTGAGTTGGCGAAGAAAACTCGCTCAGCAAAGCTCACTTCAGTCAGTTTTTCGCCAAACGCAGCGCAGGCTCATTGGTCATGACATTACTTAGGTGCCATATCTTATTCGCTTGCTCAGTGACTGCATTTACCATCGCCGGATGGCAATGGCCTAAACAACTCACAGCAATACCGCCAGCGAAGTCGATATATTCATTCCCTTGCTGGTCCCAAACTCGAGCACCCTCGCCTTTTACCGGGATCATTTCCATCGGGTTGTAGCAAGGTACCATTACCTCATCAAACCACTCACGAGTAACCGCTTTTTCCGTTGTCATAACACATTCCTTCTCATTACAGCATGTGGGAGAAAGGCGCTTCACTTTTCCATTTTAGCTTATGGATCAAGAGTGATCCTTTAAACACAGTTAGGGAGAAAAGATTTTCTATCGCTTTTCCACAGATGCAGCATTGTATTTACATTTATTTAACCATAGCAATAGTGAAAAATACTTTTTAAGCATACCAGGAGCAAAACCCAACACTTTTGCATGAGTATTTATGCATCAAAAATGAATTATAATGAAGTAATTTTTCTACTATTGACTAAGAAAGTCAGCAAATAAGGTGTTGCTAGCACCAACATCAGTAAAAACGAATAAACTTTCAATTTAATAAGAAAAACTTATGAGAGATAAGAAAACAGAAAACAGTGATCAAGATCGACTATTTTTGAGACAGGAAATTGTTAAGAAGTTCGTGACCTTGTTCAGTTTTAATAGATTCAGGGTGGAATTGAACCGCATGCAGGCAAAGTGACGTGTGCTGATAACCCATAATTTCATCGAAGTCACCATTCGCTAACTCAGTCCAAGCCGTTACTTCAAAGCAATCTGGAAGCGACTCTTTTTCGACAATCAGCGAGTGATAACGAGTAACGGTCAGCGGGTTATTAAGACCAGCAAATACACTTTTGTTGTTATGACGAATCGGTGACGTTTTTCCATGCATCACTTCACGGGCACGAATCACCTTGCCACCAAAGACCTGAGCGATCGCTTGATGCCCTAAACAGACGCCGAGTAGTGGTAATTTACCAGCAAAGTGTTTGATCACCTCTAAGGAGATTCCAGCCTCATTAGGTGTACAAGGTCCCGGAGAGATAACTAAATGAGAGGGATTTAACGCTTCAATACCGGCAATATCAATTTCATCATTACGCACCACTTTTACTTCAACGCCCAGTTCAGAAAAATACTGAAACAAGTTAAAAGTAAAGGAGTCGTAGTTATCAATGATGAGTAGCATAGCGCTCGCTGTGGTATTGAGTTTGCGAAAAATAAGGCGGTATTTTGCAACAAGATGACAGAAAGGCAAGTAAAAATGGGGAGAAAAAAAGCAGCAAGGCTGTAAACACCTTGCTGCAGAGAACAATTACCCTTGTTTACGTCGACGTAGACCTAACAGCAACATGGCTGACAAACCCACTAAGCCAACCGAACCACCACGCATATTCAGATCAATCACCGCAGGATCATGGTCAGAAGAGCGGTAATGGTCTTGATACTTAGGAAAGTCTCCTTTGTACTCATCGTTATAATCAAACAGCGTCGACTCCGCCGCATTGATATGCCACTCAGTGGCATCAACGACATGTTTCGACAAGCTTGAGCTAATCAGGATATGGTCAAGCGCACCAACTTCATCATTGTATGAATAACTCCAACCTTGTGGATGCATCTCTCCTAGTACGTTGACATAACCATAGCTGTGGTCAATGAGCGCGCCTTCATCACCAAATTGTTCTTGCTCACCAATAAAGGTATTGCGAGCAGCACGAATAGTTTTGCCATACTTCTCTTGACTGTAGTCAGTCAGAATCAGCAGTGGATCTTCTTTTCCATATGCATTGAAATCGCCCAAGACAATTTTATGTCCTTTAATCGTTTCCAACGCATCACCTAACGCAACGGCTGCTGCAACACGGAAGTTTTCACATGATCCTTGTTGGTCAGTATCTTTGCCATCCTGGCCACCCTCAGCAATAGGAGCCGCATCTTCCCAACATTTAGAGCCTTTCGATTTGAAATGATTAACTGCTACCGTCAGCTTCTCTTTCGCCCTTTCACTTAAAGKTTGGTGCCAGGGTATTACGTTGGTAGTTCTTACCATCTTCAATCACTTTGCCATCGTCATCCAGCACTTCAGGCGCCACCTGTCGAGGCATTTCCAATATGTTCACTTTTTTAAGTTTCACTTGCTTAGGTCGGTAAATAACGCCTGTCGTAATAGCATCGGTACCCACAGCATCAAGCTTATCCGTGACACCATCTTGATTACTGTCTACCGAAACAAAGTCATAGTGCAACTTCTTGTTATCGATACGATCATTCAGCTCTCTCACCAACTGAGCAATAGCACCATTGTCACCAAAGCCATTGTTCTCAATTTCCATCAAACCAACAATGTCAGCATCAAGCTTGATAAGCGCAGTGAGTATTTTCTCTTGCTGGACTTCAAACTCAGTAAAGTTGCTGGCACCACGATTACTACCAAAGCGGTTTTCATCACCACCGAATGGTGAGGTAAAGTAGTTAAGAACGTTAAAAGTCGCCACACGAAGATCTTTCTTGTTCCATGGTTGCTCAGTCAGCTCAGGTGCTTCAGTGCGCGGCGTATTTCGAACGAAGTTATCAGCAGAAATAGTGTTGGTCACAAACAAGCGGTAATCGCCGTAGCTGTACCCAATGACCCCTTCAATATCGAACAAGGTATCGTTGATACGAATGTAATCTTCCGTACTGCCATCTTGGTCCACATCGGTACGACCAAACTCTGGGTAGTACGGCACGTTGCCGTTTGGTGCGACCGTTGGTGACTCAACAAATAATCGACGTAAGCCGTTATCTTCGCTTTGTGCTTTAGCTTCATCAGACCCTGCGGCAAACTGCTGATTTGGATGCAGATTAACGCGTTCATGCGCCAACACCATATTGTTGCGACGTGCGCCATAGTCATAACCAAAGGTGCGACTAATGCGCATATCAAGCGCTTTTGGTAGGCGTACTAGCATGCCTTCGTAACGCTCTAATGTCTGCTCAAAGTTCTCATCGGACTCAAGCACTTCCATTGCTGTCGCTTGTGGGGCAGCTTGTTCTCCTTGCTTAAACCAATCTTGTTCATTGAGTTTAAGCTGAGTTTGCCCATAGAACTCTTGGATTTGACCGCGAACGCAAACGACATCACCAGCCGATAGGCTTGGGTTAGCCTGAGTGTAAACATACAAACCATTAGACGTGAGCGGATTATGATCATCTTGCAGCGCTTCGAGATAGAAGCCTTGATTAATCCCCGAACTCACTGCTGTCACAACACCTTGAACGAAATGCTGCTCACTGGTGATATAAGGGTAACCACTGATGTAAGGAGAGCGGCTGCCTTCTCCCTGAATGGCTTGAATGTCTGTAAAGGATGGTGCAGAACCATTGTCGAGACATTGGAATGGTTCCGGCGGCGTTAGATCATCCAACTGACCTAAACCTGTCACATCATTCTTGCTCAGTGTCGCCCATTGGTCCGGTTGGTAACTCGCTGATGGCTGATGAAATGGCGTATAGCGTACTAAGGTTTTATCCGCCCCAAAGTTCTCCCCCATCGTGCCAATCATATCGATGATTTGACCATTGCTGTCCATTAGAGCAATAGGATCGTTACCATTAAAATTCAATACTTGATCAGAGGTTGAAAGCGTTGCGACACCTAAAATGGCATCGTCTGCGCCAGAGTTTGCGAACACAAGTACTGATTT
>ASHK01000509.1 GCA_000695745.1 Vibrio madracius
TTTTTTAGTAAGGTTCCTTGACTCTTAGGTGTTCCATCTTTGTTTAGGAAGTACTCCGCCGTCGTTGGATGTCTAGCAAGAAAATCGACGTCATTTTCAATGAGCATTGACAGTCTTTCACTTATAACAAAACCTTGTTCTGCTTTTTGCGCGATAGGCAATATCACTTCATCCCAATCCAGTGCACCATATTTTTGATGAACATCCCAAAGAAGTTTAACGGTACCGGGTGTGCCCACTGAACGACCACCTACAACAGCATTGTAGAATTTAAGTGGTTTTCCTTGTTGATCGATGAATAGATCGCTGTTGACCGCCGAAGGTGCGGTCTCTCGGCCATCGTATGTGGTGAGTTGTTGTGTTTTTGCGTCCCAGTAAACCAAGAAAGAGCCGCCACCAATTCCGCTTGATTGAGGCTCGACTAAGCCTAACATAAGCTGTACTGCAACCATGGCATCTACCGCATTACCTCCACGTGCCAATACTTCAGCGCCTACTTGAGTTGCCTCCGGATTTGCAGCGGTAACCATCCAGTCTTTCGCAGTGACGATTTGTTTTTGACTGGTACCGGTAGCTATTTCTGGTGCAAAAGCATCTGTGGCTTGCTGCGAAGCAGCGGTGGGGTATGACGTGAGTACAGCGCTAATCGCCATCGCGATTAGACCGAAGGTGGCGCTTTCAGAGACATCTGACATCCTTTTAAGATTGAGGTTAATTACCTGTTACCATTGTCTTTTTTACGTGTAACAAAGAAATAATTCCTAATTCTAGTCCATTTATGTGCTATTGCTTCAGAAACTCATTAGTTTGATTGGATGTGAAATCATACTGCTGTCACTTTTCCAAGTCATAATCTTCGTTGCCTATTGGAATCAATAAAGGGAATTAGATGTTTATGCGTTCAGCTCGTCATCCTACCCAAACGATGAAACGTACTGGCTACTATATGGTAAGCGCAGCTCTTGTGGTGGCTTATATTAGCTTGAATTGTTTTGTAGATTTCGCTCAACTTACCTGCCACTTTTAGTCGCCTTCAAATAGTAACAAAAGAAAAATTCAGAGCATAAAGAGGGGTAGTATTTTGTGGTTATCGGCAATACTGACCTCAATACAATATTTTATTTGTTAACGCCACCGGTGTGAGAAAACTACTTATATAAAGAGAAGTACGTAGAGAAGAGCACCTCTAATAACATAAGTGTTAATTGTTTGTAACTGACCTGTCATAATCTGAATGCATCATAGCGGCCACAATAGTAATAATGGCCAATTTAATGGCCTTTTCTTTATTAGAAAGGAAGTCAAAGTGAAGCATGTTAATCGAACTCCAGATCAAAGACCGCTTGATCAAGAACCAGAATTTAATCGATTTGTTGACGCTGCCATGTCACGTCGTCGATTTCTAAAAGCAACAGGGGCCGCTGGAACTGCTGGCTTCTTTGCTGCCACTCCCATAGGTCAAGCTGTTGCTAATACAATGCCAACTAAATCGCAGCTAATGGGCTTTGAAGCCATTCCTATTTCCACAACGGATACCGTGGAAGTACCAGAAGGTTATCAAGCAGATGTATTGATTTCATGGGGTGATGCGATTAAAAAGGCGCGCCAGCATTTAGCCAGTCGAATAATGCACAGGCGCAAGAGCTCCAATTTGGTGACAACAACGACGGCATGACGTTTTTTCTAATTTCAAATGACAGGGCTGTTCTTGTCGTAAATAACGAGTACACCAACAACGAATATCTATATAAACATCAAGGCAACAACATTTCGGCAGATGATGCTAAAAAAGCACAAGCTGCTCACGGCGTGTCTGTTGTGGAATTAGAAAAGAGCGATGGTAAATGGCAAGTGAACTTAGATGGCCGCTTGAATCGTCGAATCACTGCGTACACGGAAATGGAAATGACGGGGGTTGCGGCCGGTCATGAACTGCTTAGAACCAATGCAGATAAGTCGGGCAAGAAAATACTTGGTACGTTTAACAACTGTGCCAATGGACAGACGCCATGGGGAACGTACTTGACGTGCGAAGAGAACTTTAATGGCTACTTTGCCAATTCGTCGGGCAGTGAATTGGGTGGAAGCTACAAGCGCTATGGTCTAGGCAACAAAGACAGAGGGTACGATTGGTATAAATATGATACTCGCTTTGATATGGCTAAAGAGCCAATGAGCCGCATCGTCATGGTTGGGTTGTCGAAGTTGACCTATGAATCCTAATGCTACTCCGAAAAAACGCAGTGCTCTAGGTCGTTTCAAGCACGAAAATGCGGCCTTGACCATAAATGCCGATGGTTACGTCGTGGTGTATCTTGGTGATGATGAACGTGGTGAGCACTTATACAAGTTCATC
>ASHK01000510.1 GCA_000695745.1 Vibrio madracius
TCTTCGACAACAGAAAGGTGTTTTATAAGACTCAAGGTTGGTATCAATTTATGAATTTAAACCTATTAGATCATATATCTTAACAAAGTGCGATCCCGCCCTGCGTTTGCTTTAACGTTCATGTTTGTCAACGTCGACGACAAATAAAACAACTTGCTATTCCAAGGCTCATAGTAGTAGTCATACTGTGAGCCTTTTGTTTGTTTCAAGCTGGGCGTGTTAAGTCTGCCTTAGAGACTTAAGCTCTGTATACATCGCTAAGGCTGCTGGGCCTGTTTGTACACCTTTGGGTAAGGTAAGGTGCAGTGGCACCTGATAGAGATCTGACAGTGTGACGTTAAGTACCACTAGTTGTCCATGATTTCGGCTTTCAATAACATGCCTAGGCAGCCGACAAAAACCCACGCCACTTTCCACCGCTTTGAAAGCATGGTCAAAGTTATCGACCGTAATTCTCTGCTGACCTTTTAACCATCCTACATCTTGTTTTCTCTTCCCAAGAGTACTGTCACCTAGGTCACGAATAACAATTTGGGTCACATTGGCCAGTTCTGTCAGCGTCACTTCATCTAAGGACGCTAACGGATGTGACGTCGACACCACTGGCAACATAGAGGTGACTGAGAACGCCTCTGCAGGATAGTTGGTGATCGGCAATGTGATAATCGCAATATCTGCAAGTTCTTGTTTTACCATCTCCTCTGTCTTAGAGAGTGACGTTTCAATGACCTGTACTGAGGTTGAATTATTGTTGGCAATGAAGCGACTCATCGCGGCATACAACAACGAAGGATCACATAGGTGATCCATGGCAACTGTAATTTCTTGCTCCATTCCCACCGACAATTGACCACTCAACAGTTCTAACTCTTTCACCTGATCAAGCATGGTGTTTGCTCGGCGCAGTAAATTTCGACCGTACATCGTCAACACAGCTTTGCGTCCTTTCACCTCAAGCAGATCAATGCCTAATTGCTGTTCGAGTTTTCGGATACCATAAATCACAGTGGTGTGACTTTTGTTTAGTGATAGCGCCGCCGCTTGAATGCTTCCCGCTCTGTCAATCTCGCGCAATGTAGCCCACTGCTCCAAGGTCGTCCTAAATCTCATCTCGCTCTCACTTTATATGTCAGTTTTTTCGACATTAACTGGCAAAATTATGAACTTTTATGTGCGTTTTTTGCAAGTGATAATCGGCCTACTTATTCGGAAATATTCACTTAGCAACCAACGGAGAATCTTCATGAAACTACTACAGGTCGACTTTGCGTTTTCAGGACCGTTTGATCAAGACATGGCTGAGGCACTGCAAGACCTCGCTCAATCCATTAATCAAGAGCCAGGTATGATCTGGAAAATATGGACAGAAAATGCGGAAATGGGCATCGGCGGAGGCGTGTATTTGTTCCAAGACGAAGCAAGCGCTCAATCATACTTAACCATGCATTCAGCACGACTAAAACAGCTTGGCGTTGACCAAGTACGAGGCATTATTTTCGATATTAATGCTCCCCTTACCGCCATCAACCATGGTCCGGTGATACCGGCTTAGGAAGTAAACAATGCACTATCGACTATTCCTGACCGTACACGGTGTTATCTACTCGTTATTCGCCGTTGCTTTGTTCGTTATCCCTTCGATAATGTGGCCTGTGTATGGCGTACAGATCAATGACCAATATGCATTGTTTCTATCACAACATACGAGCATTTTCTTAGGGGGAATTGCCGCGGTTAGTTTCATGATGCGCGGGGTTTTGGACTCCAACGCTCAGTTACAGCTCATCAAAGCGTTACTCATTACCAATTTACTCGGCGTTATCATTACCACCTACGCAGGCATCATAGGAATATTCGTTGGCTTAGGATGGAGTGATCCACTGTTCTTTTTGGTGTTGAGCGCCGCCACTTACATTCAGCTCAAGCAAATTAGAGTCGCAGCAGACCATTAGTTCTCTTAAACGCCATCTATTGTGTTAAACGTAGGTGGCGTCAAATCCATTACGCCAATTCATCCTCTCAATTCACTTCACCATATTTCACTCTAAACTAGGTAACATAACCTTATGTTATTAAATACCTTTTTCTTAGATGAATCATACTTAATCCACTATTAACGAACACTATTTGTTCAGCTCCAACGACAGAAATACTATTAGAAAAACCGTTGGAGAGACCACAATGAACATCAAAAGCAGCCTATTCATTTTATTTACTGCCATCTATTCAACGACGTCGTTCGCTAACGTTATTGTCGATACAAAAGGTGTCGATATGGAGAAATACAACGCTGACATGTTCCAATGCCAACAGCTTTCTACTCAGGTTCAAAGTAACCAAATCGATAGTATAGGACGCGACGTTGTGGGAAGCACAGCCCGTACTGCTGCATTAGGTGCAGCAGGAACAGCTATTGCTGGAGGTCACGGTTCAAAAGGTGCAAAAGTCGGGGCTGGTGTCGGATTAGTAGGTGGCTTACTCCACCACCGCGCAGCAGCACAATACACTCAAGCCAAGTATCAACACGATGTGGATAGTGTCATGAAACAGTGCATGGTTGGCCGTGGCTACAACGTTTTAAACTAAGGGGTAGATTATGAACCTTACTCTAGATTATGTCTCGCTGGTTATTTTATTTGTTGTGCTCTTAATTCTGATTTATGGGTTGATTATTTTGCACGATATTCCTTATGAGATCGCCAAAAAACGCCATCACCCTCACGCCGATGCTATCCATGTTGCTGGTTGGATTAGTTTGTTTTTCCTCCATGTTATGTGGCCGGTACTTTGGGTTTGGGCAACCATGTATGACGGCAACAAACAACAGTGGCTAGGCACTCGTTCAACCCACAGTGATAAACAATATCAAGCGTTAGTTGAACGCCTTGATGCACTTGAAAAATCGATCAAGGAGTAACGAAATGGAAACGCTCATCATCCTAAGTTACGCAGCACTTTGCGTTATTGTATTTAAAGCTTTTAAAGTGCCGAAAAATAAATGGACACTGACAACAGCCAGTGTCATTGGATTGTTTATCGTAGGTTGGATTTTTCTCTATATGGCAATGTATCAACCGGTCTCGCGTATGGCTCGTTTATACAGTGTCACCACGCCAATCACATCACAAGTAGAGGGGCTGGTTACCGATGTGTATGTAAAAGGCAACCAAC
>ASHK01000511.1 GCA_000695745.1 Vibrio madracius
AGAATACTCGTCTTTTGAAGGTACTGACGGTTTTTTCACTGATTCCAAATTCGTAGGCAATGTACTTGTTGCTAAAGCCTGCTAACAGCAACTTAGCGACTTCTCGTTCGCGTTCAGATAGCTTTTGTAAGCTTGATTCTGCTTTGTCTTGTGAGGCTTGTTGATTTACATAGGCAGAAATCTGCTTCACAGTACTTGCTATCGTTTCACCCTTAACTAGATACGGCATCTGATCAGCCAGACTGTCCGCCTCTTTTTCCGCATCTGATATCAACGCAACGGACTTAACTTTATTTTTGGTGTTAGAGAGTTCAATTCGGTCTTCTTCAGGCATCTTAGCGAGTACTTCTAAATCAATAACAAGCATACATGTCGGTAAATCACGAATGGCATTGTTGAGATCCTCGAGTTTACGCAAGAATATCACATGGTGTTGGGTGAGCTCTCGTGAAAGCAGTTTTTGTATCGCGGTGCCTCTAGTGGAATCGTAATCTAAGTAAATCACGACACTTTGAACATCAGCTACATCAAGTTCGTTCGTTGTTGCAACTTGATACAGAGGCAATAGTTCAGAAATGGACATAGCTTGCCAGTATAAAAGCCCTGACAGGTATCAACACCGAGTCCTTTCAATAATTCCCAGGTAGCAGCGTCTTCAACGCCTTCTGCAACACAGTGCAACCCCAGTGATTGAGCTAATCGTACCGCAGACATGGTGAGTTGTTGATGTCGATAGTTATCCTTGGCTTTCGAGATAAATAACCGGTCGATCTTAAGCTCTGAAAATGGCAGGTCTACTAACTTTTCTAACGACGCATAACCCGTTCCGAAATCATCAATGGAAAATTCAACGCCTTTAAGGCTAAGTCTCGCGATATTGGCGAGCGCACTATGAGACGAGCTGTATGCTTGCTCTTCTGTGAGTTCCAAGGTCAATCTAGTTAAAGGGAAATCATTGGCCTCACAAATCTGTGTTGTGATGGTGGTCAGGTCAAGCTCAAGAAGGTTTTGCATGATATTTAGAGACAATTTCACATTGCCACCAAGCGCGGATAGGGCGGACGTTGCCTTCTCTAACATGACAACATACAGTTCCTTCACATAGTTCATTTCATTAATAAGCGGAAGGAAGTGCATGGGGCATACCACGCCAAACTTAGGATGCTCCATTCGAACTAATGCCTCAACGCCAACCATTTGGCCCGAGTCAAAACTGAATTGGGGCTGATAAACACTAAAGAACCGGTTTTGTTCAAAACCGTCGATGATGTCTGTTGTGGTCAGTTCGAGCTGACTTTTGGGTGGATGAATCTCTTCCAGGCTTTCTTCATAGCGTTGCATTATTAAAGCCAAATCACTATGTACCAGTGGTTTTTTCAGAGCACTGACAAACTGGTAACCGAGTTGACGACACATACCTGTGGTTAATTGAAGAATAGAGCTATCTACGACACTTATCACCACGACCGCTTTGGAAATGTCACTATTTAGATACTCTGACAACAAGGTAATGCCATCAGTATCAGGGAGATGAATGTCACAAAACACGATGTCGTAGGTGGTACTTTGCGTAAGACGGATGACATCTTGTAAATTACTGGCAGTGCTGACTAAGTCATAACCGATATTCCGCAACTGTATTTTCAGGTTTAGTGCTTGTATCGGATCATCTTCAATTATTAGAATTTTCATTTAGTTTCCGCAACAGTTTTGGTTATGTAGGACTTTGCTTCGCTTAAAATTTGCTTAATCTGTTCTATGATTTGAGCTCTTAGGGCTGGATTGGAAACGTCCAGTTCTAATTCATGGCATAAATTGGCAACATCGACCAGAGACAACGCACCAGCAGACCCTTTGAGGCGATGTACAATGGGCTTGATGTTGGATTGGCTGTTTTTAAGCTCAGTTAAGCAATACTCCAAAGAGTCGATAACCGCTTGAGCAACGGCCTCTTTATCCGACTGGCTCCATTCAGCTAACCAATTTCCCTCGTTAGATATTGATGCATTATCCATCGAGGTATCCTTTTGTTCATCTTCGCAGTCAGTTTTCAAAAAAGATTTGAGCACATCGTACAAGTCTGCGAGCTCGTAGGGTTTGTAAAGTATCGCATCCATTTGAACTTTATTTGCCCTTTGTGAAATCATGTCCGAATTATCGGCAGTGCAAGCGACGACAGGAATGTTTGAATATGGTTCTCCCAATGATTTCACTCTTTTTGCTAACTCAAATCCGTTGATTCCGGGCATATGGCAATCGGTTATCAAAATATCGAAGGAGATGTCCTCTGAACAAATCCGTTCGAGAGCTTCGGCTCCGTCGTCGACAAGGTATGAATGAACACCGAGTCTGTCTAACTGCATCTTAAACAGAAAACGATTGATTGGATCATCATCCACAACCATTGCGGTACCGCGAAGTAGGGGTCTTTCACTCTTGTCCGCATTTAGACTTAATTGATCACTGTTTTTGGACAGGAGTTTGACTATTTCATCTGGATAGAAGTTGTTCTCTGCTAGCTTTGAACTAACATTAGCGTGTTTATAATTAAGCGACATTGTTTCAAACCATTCCGCTTCTGAGCTGCTATTGGCTTGATATAGTGATCGTGATTTGGGCAACTCAAATCGCTCACTTACTACCGGAATCTCAACAAGGACCGATGTCCCGATGCCTTTTGCTGAACTGATACTAACTTCACCATTTATTAGGTCAACAAGGCTCTTCACAATTGACATTCCTAGTCCAGTGCCGCCGTATCGGCGAGCGATGCTGTCTTGTGCTTGAACAAATGGGTCAAAAATATTCTGTAGTTCATCTTCATTCATACCAATTCCCATATCTTTTACTAGGAACGATATTTTGTTCTCTGTGAGTTCAACTTGGCATATGACAGTACCAAGATCAGTAAATTTTACCGCATTGGATAAGATATTATTGAGTATCTGAGACACCTTCAAAAGA
>ASHK01000512.1 GCA_000695745.1 Vibrio madracius
ATGAGCATTTAAAACGAAGATTTATTCGAGAAGTCAGTTACCAAAAAACGGTTAAGCACCCAAATGTTGTCGAGATCTTAGATGATTATTTGTTGGAAAATCCACCACGCTTCATTATGCCATTAGCTGAATGTACTCTCAAAGATGAGTTGGCAACAGACCCGACTCTGGGAGCTAACTTACATAAAGCTCTATTTGATATCCTCGCTGGTTTAGAGTTTCTCCATAGTCGAGGTTTTGTACATCGAGATCTGAAGCCTGCGAACGTTCTGCGTTTCAATGATCAGGGAGTTTATCGATACGCAATTTCTGACTTTGGCTTGATGAGCGCGACAAATAGCGAGTCTTCAACTCTTACTGGAACAAACGCAAACGGTGGAACTGAAAATTATGCAGCTCCAGAGTTGATTGGCAATTTTCGTAGAGCAACAGCTAGCGCAGACATATATGCGTTCGGTGCTATTTTACACGACATTTTTGGGAATCCAGCTCAACGAGTTCCATATACTGAACTTACGGTTACTGGTGAACTTGGACGAATTGTTGAGAAATGTACTAAGCGATTACCGATCCGACGTTATCAGAATGTCTCTGTGCTTCGAGATGAGTTGTATCAAGTATTAAACACTACAGAAGTGTCATTTACGTCATCGAATGAAGAGGGGATTGTTAACCTTTTAAGAGCGAAAAGCACGCTTTCTGATGATGAATGGGATTCAGTATTCATACAAATAGATCGCAATCTTACTGCAAGTGTTGGTATAGATAATATTGTCGCGGCATTATCCTTAGAGCATATCAACTCTTTAGAAAGTAGTTCGCCAGATCTATTCGCAGCGATGGGGGGATATTTTGTAGAAAGCATTATGGGTAACACATATAACTTCGACTACTGTGATGTTTTAGCTAGTAAAGCTGAGCGGTTTTATGAAGGAGCTGATTTGGGGCTTAAATCTCAAGTCGCTATTGCTTTGTTATACTTAGGTACATCACATAATCGTTGGTATGTTGAAAGAAAAGCAGCAAATATGATGGATACCAGTATTTCTATGGAGTTAGCTGAACGTATGAAGGTTGAAGTCGAAGTTCAAGGAGTTCGTTTTAGCGCTCAGATTGCACATTTATGTCGTTCAATAGGATTAGCTGATAGTTTTCTTCATCCGAAGCTCCGAGAGTTATTATGATCAACTGTATTGCGAAAGGGTTTACTGAAGCAGGCAGGGGAAAGCCAAATCAAGATTCAATTCTGGTTAAGAGAATTGATGATAGTGTTACGGTAATAGCTATTGCTGATGGGATGGGAGGAAAAAGTGGGGGAGACGTAGCTTCTCGCATCGCTGTAACTACTATTTCGAATGAAGTTGATGCTTCCAATTTTTCTATATCGTCCATTTTTCAAAAGGTTAAAGAGAAAATTGAAGAGCGAGCTATAGAGTGCCAGAATATAGTGAAATGGGGACAACACTAACTGTCGCTGTTATTCAAGGTAACAAAGTTACTTTGGGGCATGTTGGAGATACGCGACTTTATCATCTTAGAAATAAAGGAATTATTGCTAGAACTAAAGATCAAACGGAAGTGCAAAAACTTTTAGATGATGGGATTTTAAATAAACAGAGAGCCAAAAACTATCATCGTCGAAACGTCTTGCTATCTGTATTGACTCCAGATCGAGACTATGAACTTCAAAGTACAAGTTTCAATTTGGATACTCATGACCGTTTGCTCCTATTAACAGATGGAGCATATTCTCTTGCTTCAAAACTAGAGCTTAGAGATTTGTCACTAAGTTAATGTAAGATTTAGATACGTATCTTGATAAGATAAAAGAGCTCATTGAAAGTAAAGAAATTCGCGATGACTATAGTGTAATAGCTCTTCAAGCCTTTTAGCTACCCATTCGCTTAGCCAAGCGCAACCTATCACCATATAGAGCTTAATGATGATAGGTTGTAAAATATAAAGGTTTCTGTAGACCATGCTAGCAGCTTTTTGCTAGTGATAATGAGCTTTCAGAAGCCTTGACGATGTAGTTACTCCACCACACCATCATCTCTCTTCTGCGCTTCAAATAATCAGTCCTGTTATACGTTCTTCTAATTTTATCAGATCCAAGATGGGCTAGAGCGGCTTCAATGAGATCAGAGTCATGAAGTTTGTGTTCATTTATAATGGTGCTTGCTAGCGCACGCAGTCCATGTGAGACGAGACGACCTGAGAATCCCATTCTTTTCAAGGCTGCATTAGCTGTTTGGCTGTTTGTCATTTTTTTGGGATCTCTGTCAGCTGGGAATACATATTCTCGTTGACCAGAGATGCTATGCATGATCTTAAGAATATTTACAACCTCGTCAGTAAGAGGAATTCGGTGTTCGATTCTTTTTTTCATTCGATGTTCAGGAATTGTCCAAATCATATTTTCAAAATCGAACTCCTCCCATTTAGCTCCAGCTGCTTCATTTGGTCGAGTCATGGTATGCAATTGAAATTCTATCAAACATCGCGTAGTGCGCTTTATACTCGCGTTAGCAATAGTGTACATTAGCTCTGGAAGTTCTTCGGGCTTCAAAGACTTCATGTTCTCTGTAGCTGGTTTTCTGAATGCTGCTTTGATACCACGTAATGGATTAGCTTGAGCCAAACCGCAATTTACAGCATAAGTCATTATCTCGTTCAATCTTTGAGATAGTCGCTTCACAGTTTCTAATGTACCTTTTGCCTCTATTGGTTTAAGTACTTCAATCACCATTGGAGCTGTCAGCGTAGATATAGGATGATGCTGTAAATATGGGAAGATATGGAGTTCTAAGGAACGCCAGATGTCATCAGCATAGTCAGGAGTAACTTCTGTTTTTTGATATCAAACCATTCTTTGCTGACATTCAGCAAAGTGTTTTGGTTTATGGCTATGTATTCACTCTGAATCTTTAGTTTATGAGCTTTTGGATCAATGCCTTGTGCGATTAATTCTCGCTGTTCTCTAGTTATCTTTCTAGCATTAGCTATTGATAACGAAGGATATGTGCCAAGACTTAAACTTGTTGGTTTTCTTGTTTCTGGATTCTGGTATACGATTCTCCAAGACTTGGTTCCATTTTTAAGAACTCTCAGCTGCAAGCCTCCTCCATCAGACAGCACATACTCACCATCTTTTGGCTTGGCATTCTTGACCTCTTTATCTGTTAGCTGTGGTGTAGTTCTCGACATTATGACTCCATATTGTTACCCAATGAGTTTGTGGAGTTCAGTATAGGGTAATAAATTGGGTACAAAAAATGTGAGAAGTTCTGAGACAACATGAGACGTCTTGAGAAAAGACTA
>ASHK01000513.1 GCA_000695745.1 Vibrio madracius
TTAGGAACTCGTTGAAGTTCGCTGAGTCTTCAGTATCTGAGTGCCAACCGATCATCATCATATCTGCCGCACACACATCAAACTCTGGCCAGTATTGCGCTTTAGGCATGGTTTTAAGATCCACTTTAATGCCGATCTTAGACAACATCGCCGCCGCAGCTTGTGCCACTTTCGCGTCGTTCACATAACGGTTGTTAGGCGCCATCATTGTTAGCGTGAAGCCATCTTCATAGCCAGCTTCTTTCATCAGCTCTTTCGCTTTTTTCACGTCATAACGTGGCACTAGTGCTTCGTTGTGACCAACGTAACCTGCAGGGCTCTGTTGACCAGCTGCGGTTGCAAAGCCTTTCATGATCTTCTTAACGATGCCTTCGTTGTTAATGGCGTGAACAATTGCTTGACGAACGCGGACATCTTTCAGAGCTTCGTTACTTTCTTGGTTCATTTGGAACGTGATGATACGAGTACCTGGTAGCGTTACGAGATCAATACCTTCAGCGCTAGCAACACGTTTATGGTCGTTCGGCGCTACTGGGTGAATCATGTCTACACCACCAGAAAGAAGTGCTGCCACACGTGTTGCATCTTCTTTGATTGGTACTAGTGTCAGTTTGTCTACGTTACCTTTAGACTCTTTGTCCCAGTAGTCAGCGAAACGCTCAAACTCAACCTTAACGCCTTGCTCACGCTCAGTGACGATAAATGGACCAGTACCAGAAACGTGCGTTGATGCAAAAGAGTTGCCGTGCTTCACTAGCTCTGATTTATCTTTGCCATCTTCTGTTTTACCTGAGTAAAACTTGCTGTCCATAGGGAAGATGTACGTTGCTGTTTGTAGAACCAGTGGGTATGGACCTTTAGTGACAAGATCAAATGTGAAGTCATCAACCTTTACGATTTTTTCATACGGGTCGAAAATAGCTTTAAAGTCTGGAGAGCTCTTAAGGCGATCGAATGTCCAAACAACATCGTCTGTTGTTAGATCGTTACCTGAGTGAAATTTAACGCCCTCACGCAGTTTAAAGCGAACCGTCGTGTCATTCACACGTTCCCAGCTTTCTGCTAGACGAGGTTCAAAATCCATTTCTTGAGTGAAACGAACTAGTGGGTCAAATACCATGTGTGACATTTGCAATGTGCCACCAGACAACTGCTCGTGCGGGTCTAGAGATACTGGGTCAGCGGCATAGCCAACTTTGATATCTGCTGCCAAAGTATTAAAACTTAGGCCCGCTGCCATTAGCGCCACTGCTAATTTGCTTTTCATGGTTCTCATTTGCATAACTCCTTCATGCGGGGATCCGGATCCCTTGTTGTGTTTGCTTCTGTTATCGAGTCCCAATAGGGAATTGTATGGCTTACGCCGTTTTTGCTACATCATCTCTTAAGCCTTTAAATTCAGGCATTAAGGAAATTAGATGTTGACTGTATTCATGCTGAGGGTGAGTAAACAACTGCTCTGTTGGCGCGACTTCTAATAACGTACCCATTTGCATCACGCCCACTCGATCACACATTTGGCGAATGACCGGCAAGTCATGACTGATGA
>ASHK01000514.1 GCA_000695745.1 Vibrio madracius
ATTATTGATGGCGGTGAGCGGATGAACTACAAGCCATGTGTTGATGTAACGTTTGGTTCTGCCGCCAAAATCTATCAAGACAAAGTGCTTTCCATGATTCTAACTGGCATGGGAGCGGATGGTCGTGAAGGGGCGCGGATGCTTAAGGCGGCCGGCTCGACGGTGTGGGCTCAAGATGAAGCATCTTGTGTGGTATATGGCATGCCTCAAGCCGTGGCAAAAGCAGGAATTTCTACGGAAGATCTGCCGTTGGAGCGGATTGCAGAACGCATTTTAGTAGAGCTTAAGAGGCACTAACGATGATTGTTTGGAGTGTCGCGAACCAAAAAGGTGGGGTAGGAAAGACGACCACTACCGTGACGTTGGCAGGATTATTGAGTCAAAAAGGCCATCGCGTCTTGCTGATTGATACGGATCCTCATGCATCGCTCACCACTTATCTTGGAATGGATTCAGATAACCTGAGTCATAGTTTGTTCGATTTGTTCCAGTTAAAAGAATTCAGTGAAGCTCGCGTTAAGGCGTTAATTCATCAGACAGCGATCGATAATATCGACATAATGCCAGCTCATATGTCACTGGCGACACTCGATCGTGTGATGGGTAATCGCAGTGGGATGGGGCTCATCTTGAAGCGTGCATTACTGGCATTACGGGATAAATATGACTACGTGTTGATCGATTGTCCGCCAATTTTAGGTGTAATGATGGTCAATGCGTTAGCTGCGAGCGATAGGATTTTGATTCCAGTACAGACCGAGTTTCTTGCTATGAAGGGGTTGGAAAGAATGGTTCGCACCTTAGCTATTATGCAGAAGTCGCGTCAACGTCCTTTCAAAGTGACGATCGTGCCTACTATGTATGACAAACGGACTCGTGCTTCGTTGCAAACCTTGACGCAGCTTAAACAAGACTATCCATCTCAAGTCTGGAGTTCGGCAGTACCCATTGATACCAAATTTAGAGACGCAAGTCTGAAGCATTTACCAGCATCCCATTTTGCAGCAGGAAGCCGAGGTGTATTCGCCTATAAACAGCTGCTGATTTATCTCGAAAGGTTGGCTCAGGATGAACACTGATAGCGAGCCACTCTCAAGTGAACAAGCGCTAGACGATTACTTTACGTCGCTTTTGGGGCTTGAAGATGAGTTTGATTTTGATGACAACGAGCGCAAAGCCGATGAACCGGTGGTGGTTGCAGAACCGTTGGCACAAGAGTATTCGAGCGCAGACCAAGAGTCAGAGTTGCAATGGCAGCCTGAACGTAAAGTAGAACCTAGCCAACCGATGGCAGTCGCTCGCTGTTACGATGAGCTCATTGCTGAAGCAGAGCAGCCGGACCTGCAACACCTTGAGAAACTGTTTAGTGAATTGCAATCTCAGCCAGATTGCCAAATCGCCGAACAATCCGAAATCATGGCTTCTCAGACGATGGTTGCTATTGAAAGCTTTCAAGAAACGAATGAACCGGTCAATGAAGAAATCCAATCTTGGGATATTGATACGGTATCTGAGACTCAGGTTGCTGAAGAGCCTAAAGTTGATCCTACTAGCGCCGATACATTAAAGACAGCAGCAACGGTTACTGGTGGTGACTCAGGCATCAGAAAGTGTGGCAAAACGGAGAGCGAACTGAAGGGTTTCAGGTCCTATATTTTTGACGTCAATGGCGTTACGTTTGCAGTGCCTTTGGATGAACTAGGTGGCATTCACCAGCTAGGTGATTTGAATCACTTGATTGGTAAACCTGCTTGGTATCTTGGTCTGCAGTCGAGCCGCGATAATCAATTGGATGTGGTCGACACCGCTATGTGGGTGATGCCTGATGTGCTTAATGATGATACCTATAAAGACCGCTATGAGTACGTAGTAATGATGGGTGAAAGTAATTGGGGGCTCGCCGCCACCGTACTTAAAGGGACTGAATTGCTCCGACCAGAAGCTGTCCGCTGGAGAGAAAAATCGGGCAAGCGGCCTTGGCTCGCTGGGATGGTTAAAGAACAAATGTGTGCGTTAGTTCATGTGTCTGAGCTAATTGACATGCTTAACGCTGGATTAGATGTTAAATCGGTACAGTAATTAACAAAATTAATGTCATTGCCAATGTGTTGATAACGAAGGGCAAGGCGGGATTGAATTGAGAGGAAGACTATGTCTCAAACGATGGATGTTGAACTAAGGAAAGATCAGGCTAACGATGAAGTCCTGCAATGGGTGACATTTCAGCTAGAAGAAGAAACTTACGGCATCAATGTAATGCAAGTTCGAGAAGTACTTCGTTATACAGAGATAGCACCTGTCCCAGGCGCACCGGACTACGTGTTAGGAATTATCAACCTACGTGGTAACGTTGTAACTGTCATTGATACGCGCTCGCGCTTTGGTTTAATGCCAGGTGAAATTACTGATAATACGCGTATCATTGTGATTGAGTCAGAGCGTCAGGTCATCGGTATCTTGGTAGACAGTGTCGCAGAGGTGGTGTACTTACGTTCTTCTGAAATTGATACTACGCCAAGTGTGGGCACTGACGAAAGCGCCAAGTTCATTCAAGGCGTGAGTAACCGAGAAGGTAAACTATTGATTCTTGTCGACCTCAACAAACTGCTCTCGGAAGATGAGTGGGACGAAATGGCTTACTTATAATGATTGGCTCTGTGTCTTTAATGTCGCCGCTACTTTGGGGAGCGGCGGCGTTAACAATGGTGCTTTTTGTATGGTTAGTGAAAGTTCATCGAGCGCTCAATCTCCATAAGGCACACGCTCGTCAGCAAAAACGAGTGTTGGAAAAAGAGGTTGAAAAGTGTAATAAGCAACTTCTAGAAGTTCGCTCAGTGTTGGTCGGGTTAGGACAGAAATTGTCCGAGCAAGAAGAGATAATTGCTCATCTTACCGAGCGCATCATTGAGCTTGAGAATGTTGATAGCGATGGCCGTTTGTACACCAGAGCGAACAAAATGGTTAAGCTCGGTGCTGATATTAATGAGTTGATCGAAGAGTGTGAGCTCCCTAAAGCCGAAGCGGAGTTGATGCTTTCATTGCAAAATAAGATTGCTGGAAAAGAAAAAGTACCACCACTGCATAACGCAACCCAATCTGTACCTACCCCTTCAAGCCAAGCTACTCGCCGCTAAAAAGAAATCGTTAGAAGTTACAGAACATCAATAACCCATTGATGTTCTTGTTCTATTTGTGCAACAACGTTAACAATTCTTTACCTTTTTCTAGTCGTCATCGCTATACGGTTTGCTATGCTAATGTCCGGGATGATATGAAAGAATAAGAAAAAATATACCACTTTGTGGGTATATGTTTCGTTTTAAGAACAGTAATTTATAGTTTCTTACCAAGTTTCGTGAAGCGAGTTTGATCATTATCGTTTAACGCTATGTTAGCTATGGTAAGATGAACGCCTGTCGAACCAGTACATAAACGAATGTTAGAAGTCTCAAAATTAACAGCGATTCGTGATGACCGCGTATTATTTGAAAATTTATCATTTTCTTTACAATTAGGTGATCTTGTTCAGATCGAAGGGCGTAACGGTACGGGTAAAACGACCCTGATGCGCATCGTTGCTGGGCTTGGTGATAAAGAAGAAGGTGACATCAAATGGAACGGCGAAAAAATTGAGTCCAATCGAGAAGACTATCACCAATCTTTGTTGTTTCTAGGGCATCAAACTGGCGTTAAACGTGATCTGACAGCGTTCGAAAATCTCAAGTTTTACCAGTCTATTCATGCACCCAATACGTCGACCGAGCAGATATTTTCAGCGTTAACTCAAGTTGGGTTAGCGGGAAGAGAAGATGTACCTGTTGCTCAATTATCCGCAGGTCAACAACGCAGAGTGGCATTGGCTAGGCTTTGGCTAAGTCAACAACCACTGTGGATTTTGGATGAACCACTGACAGCGATTGACAAACAAGGTGTCAAAGTACTAGAAGACTTATTTCTCAACCATGCGGAACAGGGTGGCATCGTTTTGTTAACAACTCACCAAGATATGTTTAGCGATAACCCTAAACTCAAGAAGATCAAACTTGGAGAGTAGTATGATTGCGTCCATGGTAAAAATCGTTCGTCGAGAGCTACTTATTGCCTTTCGCCGTCAAGCCGATATTTTTAATCCGCTATGGTTTTTTATCATAGTGATAACCTTGTTTCCATTAAGTATTGGACCAGAGCCAAACCTACTCGCTCGTATTGCGGCTGGTATTGTGTGGGTTGCCGCACTATTATCGGCACTGCTGTCATTAGAGCGATTATTCAAAGATGATTTTCAAGACGGCTCTCTTGAACAGATGATGCTCATGCCGATCCCTTTACAACTGGTTGTAGTGGCAAAAATTATCGCTCACTGGTTATTAACGGGTTTGCCTCTAATCATTATTAGTCCTTTGTTGGCCATCTTGTTGTCATTGGACTCAAATACTTGGATAGCGGTGGTGTTAACTCTATTGGTAGGGACTCCTACGTTGAGTTTTATCGGCGCTATCGGCGTAGCGTTAACCGTCGGGTTGCAAAAAGGTGGGGTGCTGTTGAGTTTACTCGTACTGCCTCTCTATATTCCTATTCTAATATTTGCTACCTCGGCAATTGATGCCGCATCACTGGGCGTTGCGTATAATGGTCAGTTAGCTTTGCTAGCTGCTATGTTAGCTGGGGCTATGACTCTAACCCCATTTGCTATCAGTGCTGCCCTAAGAGTTAGCGTAAACTAAAAATATACAACGCTTACATTGCCTAATTGGTGATGAGAGAAATGTCGTAAAAGAGTGAGAAACACTATGTGGAAATGGCTCCATCCTTATGCCAAACCCGAAACCACTTACCAACTGTGCGGTAAGCTTCTACCATGGTTTGCCACGATAGCATTGCTATGTTTGTCTGTGGGGACTATCTGGGGGCTTGCGTATGCGCCTGCAGATTATCAGCAAGGCGACAGTTTCCGAATTATCTACATCCATGTTCCGTCAGCCATTTGGTCGATGGGTGTATACATGTCAATGGCTATTGCAGCGTTTATTGGCTTAGTATGGCAGGTCAAACTGTCTAATTTGGCCGCATTGGCTATGGCTCCGATTGGTGCGGTTTACACCTTTATTGCCTTATTAACTGGCGCAGTTTGGGG
>ASHK01000515.1 GCA_000695745.1 Vibrio madracius
GAGAAGAACTGATGCTCGTGGGCTTCATCACATAGGGTGTTGATTTGGCGTGTTGTAGCATTAGCGAGGAGTAGTGTGTGATCAATGTAGTGATTCATGTTGTTACCTTATGCGTTAATCATGGAATTGAGTGTATGTTACTTTAATAACATTTTAAAGTTACAATGTTATCATGTTAACTCCAAAGTGTGATTTAGTACGGGTTTTCTCATAATTTAATCGATATTAACATCATCAAAGTGATCTTGATCTCAGTAAAGAGTCATTGAGATCGATTAATGTTAGTTTCATAACATGAGTGAGGAAATAAAAAATGAAAACAATCGCAGTTATCGGCTCCAATATGGTCGATCTCATTTCATACACCGATCGTATGCCGAAAGAAGGCGAAACGTTAGAAGCCCCGTCATTTAAAATGGGATGTGGTGGCAAAGGTGCTAACCAAGCCGTAGCCGCCGCTAAAATGGGCGCAGATGTTGTGATGGTGAGTAAAGTTGGTGATGACATGTTTGCCGACAATACGATTCGAAACTTTCAATCTTACGGCATTAATACTCAATATGTGAGCAAAGTACCTCAGACTTCAAGTGGTGTGGCACCAATTTTTGTAAGCTCTACCTCTCAAAACTCCATCTTAATTATAAAAGGGGCCAATGAGTTCTTGAAACCAGCTGACATTGATAAAGCGGAAAGCACCTTGGTAGAGTGCAGTTTGATAGTACTTCAGTTAGAAGTGCCGCTTGAAACTGTCTATGCTGCTATTGAATTTGGCAACAAACATAATATCCCTGTGTTGCTAAATCCTGCTCCTGCGGTACCTGAGCTTGATATTGATTATGCCTGTCGTTGCGACTTCTTTGTTCCTAACGAGACTGAACTCGAAATTTTGGTGAACAAGCCCGTTGAAACGGTTGAGCAGATTAAAGAAGCTGCGACTATTCTTCTAAATAAAGGTTTGAACAACATTATAGTTACGATGGTTCAAAAGGTGCGCTTTGGTTAAACAAAGATGGCAAAGAAGTATTTATTGAGCCAACAAAAGTCAATGCAGTGGACACTAGTGGTGCTGGTGACGCATTCATTGGCTGCTTCTCGCACTACTTTATGCAAACTAACGATGTACAAAAGTCGTTGGAAAAAGCCTCGCTGTTTGCCGCATTCAGCGTGACTGAAAAAGGAACTCAGTTCTCTTATCCAAGTATTGAACAATTTGAAGAGTTCGAAGCGAAACACGCTAAATAATACTCACGGTCTGAATTAACAATTAAAACTGGCTCATTATTTCTAATGAGCCACAGATAACTTGTTCTTTAAGGAACCCTACAATGATAAAAAATAATACTATCCAAGGCTCTGATGGCTATTTGGATAAAACACCTGTATTTCAATTTATACTATTATCTTGCCTATTCCCTTTATGGGGATGTGCCGCTGCGTTGAATGATATTCTAATTACACAATTTAAATCTGTTTTTGAATTATCTAATTTTGCAAGTGCCTTAGTTCAAAGTGCTTTTTATGGTGGTTATTTTTTAATTGCGATCCCTGCTTCTTTAGTTATTAAAAATCGTCATATAAAGTAGCGATCATGATTGGCTTATCGCTGTATATTTTTGGCTGTGCGGCATTCTTCCCTGCCTCTCACATGGCAACTTATACGATGTTCTTAGCGGCAATCTTTGCGATTGCGGTAGGACTGTCTTTCCTTGAAACAGCGGCGAATACCTACTCTTCGATGTTAGGTCCAAAATCCCACGCAACCTTACGTCTAAACATTAGCCAAACTTTCTATCCAGTAGGTGCGATTGCAGGTATCTTGCTTGGTAAATATCTTATTTTCCAAGAAGGCGCGAGTTTAGAATCACAAATGGCGGCGATGTCTCCAGATCAGATTCATGCGTTCCGCTTGGAGATGCTAGAACATACTTTGAAACCTTATAAGTACATCATTTTTATCCTTATTGGTGTATTAGCTTTGTTTATGTTCACTCAATACCCTAAATGTAAAGTTGCCCAACAAAGTGGTAATAAAGCACCTTCCATTGGTAAAACACTTAAGTACTTATCGACAAACAAGCGCTTCAAAAAAGGGATCATTGCACAATTCTTATACGTCGGTATGCAAGTTGCAGTGTGGTCGTTCACCATCCGCCTAGCTCTTGAGATGGCGGATATTAATGAGCGTGCAGCGTCGAATTATATGGTGTATTCATTTGTCTGCTTCTTTATTGGCAAATTCATTGCCAATATCTTGATGACTAAGTTTTCGGCAGAAAAGGTTCTTATTGCCTATTCAATCATTGGCATGGCGTTCCTAGCCTATGTCTCACTGGTTCATGACTTTAGCGCCGTTTACGTAGCGGTTGGTGTAAGTGTTTTGTTCGGTCCTTGTTGGGCGACTATCTACGCTGGAACGTTAGATACGGTAGATAACGAATACACTGAAACGGCGGGTGCGGTCATTGTTATGGCTATTGTAGGCGCAGCAGTAGTACCTGCCATTCAAGGTTTGGTTGCCGATGCTATTGGTATGCAGTTATCGTTTTTGGTCAACTTTATCTGCTTTGGATACGTTGGTTATTATTTCTTAGGTGAAATGAAAAATAAGAATCTTAACGAAAAACAACCTCAATTAGCTGAACAAACAAATTAATGTCGCAAAAAGCCACTGTATAAGTGGCTTTTCTGTTTCGGAGAAAATTTATGTATATCATCCCACTAAATAAAGCACAATTTAATCAACAAGATGCAATATTAATTCAATCTGAGAATTTTAAAGTATCAGCATTCAAATATAACTCTGGGGTTGAAGGACTAAAGATTGAAAATGCTAAAGGATATTTGACTATCTTACCTTACATGGGCCAAATGATTTGGGATGCGAAATTTCTAGGTGAAAATCTTTGTATGGAGAATATGTTCTCTGAGCCCAAACCAAGCAATGAGATTGTCGCTACATACGGGTGCTTTGCGTTCCATTCCGGTTTGATTCGTAATGGCTGTCCAAGTGCTGATGATGACCATCCTCTGCACGGTGAAATGCCGTGTGCCAGTATGGACAGGGCGTGGCTAGAAGTTGATGAGCATCAGATAACTCTAAGAGGTGAATATGAGTATGTGATGGGGTTCGGAGACCATTACAGAGCGACGCCGTCCGTTTCTATCGGAAAAGATGCATCAGTATTTGAGATCAAAATGAAAGTACAAAACTTAGCTTCGGTCCCGATGCCACTTCAATATATGTGCCACATGAACACGGCGTATTTCCCAGAAGCGATGATGAAACAAAATATTCCAGACAAAGCTGTTAAGCTGCGCGAATCGATTCCTGGCCATGTTAAACCGACTCCGCAGTGGCTGGATTTTAACGATACGCTCAAAGCACAATTAACCCCAATTCAACAGCTTTCGACCCCAGACATGTATGATCCTGAAATTGTCTATTTTATGGATGATTTGTCACAGTATACGGACCACGCCGAGTTTCAAATGACCATTGACAACGGCAAGCAGTTAGTCACTAGATTTGATACCGCAGAGTTTAACTATGCGACACGCTGGATCTTGTATAACGGCGATCAAAAAGTTGGTGCTTATGTATTACCAGCAACCTGCCGGCCAGAAGGGTATCTAGCGGCTAAGAAAAATGGCACGCTTATTAAGTTGCAGCCAGAGGAAGTTAGAGAGTTTACAGTGACAACAGGTATTGTTGAAAAATAGAACATGGTGCATGTTCGAAAACAGCCAGATTTCTGGCTGTTTTTTTAGTTTAAAAAAGGAAATAACATTTGAAAAAATCGTGCGTATATAGCGTTACTAGATAATGCTAAGTCGCTCGAAAATTATTAAATTTATTTACGAGCGTCAGCGGTTTTATGAAAATGAAAACTATTACTGACTAGGGATTCTCATAATATAAGAATGATATTTTAGCG
>ASHK01000516.1 GCA_000695745.1 Vibrio madracius
ATACCAGAGAATACCGTGCGATCAAATGGCGGTGTATGTAACGGCGCTGAGCCATGAATAGACATTTGATAGTCTTGAGATTTAAACACTTGCATCATCGCTGGTTTTTGTTGGCTTGAGCGAACGGCATCCCAGTAGGTCGAAGGAATGCCATAGAACAAGCTAAAAATACCCGGTTGAGTTGAGTTACCCCCACTTTTATGAGCTCTAAAGTTCAACGATTTTTTACCAAACTGGGCAATGTTAGGGGTCACGGCTTCATTTGCATCATCAAAACGCCACGCGTCGATCACAATCATTACCACATTAGGTGCCTCGACCTGTCGAGACGCATCCACCTGAATAGGATTAAGTGGGTAATTTAAGTTCTTAACCGAAGTCGTTTCAAAACGCGTTTGCGCATCTCTGTTAGCTTGTTGATCAATAAGACCATGTCGTTCTAAGAAAATGTTCGCCGTCAGTGGCATATATAGTGGCCAATGATGACTATAGCTTGGAATTACTTGATCAAAGTGCGCATAACGCCATGCGTGAGTACCTTGGCTAAACAACAAACTACCAAACCAAACTGCTATTCCCAGTGCAACATATCGCGATTTAATCTGGGTCATGCGAGTGGCAAGCCAGTGAGAACCCACGAACAGAACAAATAGCAGAAGCAAGATGCCAACCCCTGCCAAAATGGTGAACCAAGAGACCTTGATAACTTGACCACCACCGCCTAGAAGCAGTTCAAGCATAAAAACCGCTGATGTGAATTCGGAATTGGTTGTAAATTTGAGTATCTAGAACCACACCAAAAATCGCAATGACGAAAGGCAACGAGGCGAGGATTCGGAACACCTTAGTCGGTAGCCAGGTCAAAAGAAAAAACGGCAGTGCACAAATCAGTGCAATAAGCCCGAACAGACCAATTTGGGTGGTAATAATATAAGATAGTGGCAGCCACTTATCTTCAGGCAAATCCATCCAAGAGGTGTATGGCAAGGCCAATAAAGATAACAACACTGAATTCAGTAAAAATAAACATGTGAGCCATTTGGAATGATTGCGTACTCGAGACAACACGCGTTGAAAGAATAACATTTTAAACTCTATTACTACAGATGAGCGGCGGATTTTATTACAACTCGGCTGAGCGCACCAGTTTTCCACATATTATGCGCTTTCGCATAATTCAAAGACGGTAACTCTCATATCCAAAATACATCAAAATCAGCCGAATGAGCGTGAGCAAATGGGTTCAACTACTTCTTGAAGAAGGATTGGAGGGACTTAAAGAAAAATATTCGCCAGAGCTAAATCCAATAGAACATGTTTGGAGTGGGTTAAGACAACACCTTTAAGCAAACCAAAGTTCCACTGATTATAACGACATTGTTTCTAGGGCTTGCCGTACTTGGAATAGTTCTCATGAGTGCAGAGATCGCATTACGAACATGTGCAAAAGGGACTGGGTTAACCTGATCAGTTAATTTCCCGGATTGGTATCAGCGTGTTTCTGTATGAAATATCAAATGTAAAAAAGCCCGCTGATTTCTCAGCGGGCTTCTTAATGTGGCGGAGAGATAGGGATTTGAACACCATCCCTAGCTCATAAACCTGCATTAAGCTGATTTATATCAATGACTTAAATCTACAGCATTGAGAGTTCTTTGTCCAATTGAAAATGCTGATTGGAAACTTGGTAGTTAAGTGGCTTTGAGACACGGTCATCGAACCTGATATTCAACAGCGAAGCTCTTCAATGCCGTATGCGAGTGAAAATATTAATTTATTTAATATTAAGTCATTGAAAAAATATGAAAAATTTGTATTGACATTAAAGTTTTACCGTTGTAAAACTAGTTGCATGAGCTGATTCAGTGGACTCGTTCGGGAGCACGTCAGCGTTCTTAACAAGCTTTAGCAACAAAGTGTCTGCTTTGTGTATAGCTTAAAGCCTTAATTAATTAATAAATAAATTGTAAACACGATGGTGTCTGAGTTTTCTCAGGCAATGATTTTATTTATTTATTTGATTAGTTGAGGTTCTTCATGAAGAAAGATTACTCCTGTTTTAAACGAAAACACTCCAAAGAAACACTGCATTCTCTGGCGACCCCCTTATTTTCGGCTAGCGAAAAGTCTGTTTCCAATACCGCGAAAATTACCTTTAATGCACTTTTTCAACGGCATGAAGTAAGAGCCTTATTACTCAGCAGAGTATCGTTTAGAACACTATTTGCATATTAGCATTCCGTTATCAACTTTCGTAACGGGTGCTCAAATCAACATTCGTTACGATAATTCAACTCATAAACCTACATTTAAGGTGATAGATATGAATGTAT
Source organism: Vibrio madracius (assembly GCA_000695745.1). GTDB lineage: Bacteria > Pseudomonadota > Gammaproteobacteria > Enterobacterales > Vibrionaceae > Vibrio > Vibrio madracius. The sequence continues at coordinate 2,334 of ASHK01000516.1, forward strand.
TGTATTTTCCTAACAATAACCGTCTACCAAACTACCACGACTTCAAAGACGTAAAATCAATCGCATTTTCTGAGATAATAAAAACAACCATACAGATTCATGGTCAGATTCCGAATGAAGATGCTGTATTAAAACAAGTCAATACTCAAGCTGAAGCTTTCAAAAATGATTTTCTTAACAGTCAACTTGATAAAGCAGAGTTCATCGAAAGAATCATTCAAAGCGTTATGAACAGGA
>ASHK01000517.1 GCA_000695745.1 Vibrio madracius
AGAAAGAATCATATATTCAGACGATCAAATCGTTAATAAATATAGTCGACTTCCCACTGACCGTTTCTCAACGTCAAGCTTACTTGAGTGTTGTGTCCAGGCTCGATGACTTGACCGTTGAAATGGATTTTAGTTGAATAGGTTGCAAATCGAGAAAACTCAAACTTTTGACCTTCCAATGCATTATCCGGTAGATAGATATTGGCAAACCAATGACCATCATAAGTAGAAAAATTGACAAATGACTCACGAATTGAGCAAAGTTTGCATATACATTTCTCGAGAGCCTGTGTATGTCTCACGAGTCAATTTATCAAAGTCTGAGCGCTGAATCGTGTAAGGATTACTTCGAACCCATTTTGAATTAATAACTTTATAGTTCACCTTACCATATCGAGAGGCTTCAACACCGTTCAGCGATACGCTATAACCCGTGTCTTTCAACAAGGTAAGTTCAAAACCATGTTTCGCGGCGACTGTTGGAAGAGCAAAATCCCTCACGTGGGCTTCATCATTAGAAACCTTAACAACAACGTGCCTAAAATCACCAAATTTTTCTACTATGTAATTTGAGTCGTCGGCAAAATTGAGTATGTCTTGTGCTCTCGTGAGCGTAATAGTGTCACTCACACAAAAACTATTACCTGCTCCGCCTGCTTTCACCTCATATCCATAACCACCACCAGTAATGACGTTGCCACCACCAATTTGAGTGATTTGCCAATGGCCCAACATGCCTTTAATTGCTCCAGTTCATCCTCAACCAGTGACTTTGGAAGATGAATCATACTAGATGGGCATATATTTGAATTAGAGTATGTGACATCAACAAGTTCCTTTGGACCATCAACACAAAAGCTATTCCCTGCACTGCCCGCTTTTACTTCATATTCATAACCACCGCCGGTAATAACATGACCAGCGCCAATTTGAGTGATTTGCCATCTACCTAGCATATTTTTGAGTTGAGTAAGATTATCTTGTACGTCTTCCAAAGGAAGGTGTTTCTTACCAATAGGACAGGCATTGCTCGGAGAGTAAATAATATCGTGATGCTGAGAAAACGAATTAAAGCTGGCAAATAATGCCATGTATAAAAAACAGTATTTTTCATATAAACAAGAGTAGATTGAATAAAACTTAGATATAACTACCGAATGTAGCCGGTTAGATACCATTAGGTACCTAGGTTATATTTGCATGTTAGAAGAATACCCTCTAAAAGAGGGTATTCTTCCTGAAATTATTTTTGAATAATCGTGATCGGAAGCTGTGCAGCCCACTCGCCTTTAACGCTTTCGTTATTAAGTGCAAGTTTAAAATCGATACCTCTGATATATATCGCTGAAGTCATTCTTGTCGAAAATGATTCGCTCAGATGCTTCGTACTGTTCAGATAGCTGATATCTCCGACAGAAGGGATATAAGGATTATACGTGTTACCATACCAAGGTTGCTCATATACTAAATGAGCAGCAAGAGGTACTTTATTCATCATGCTACCTGCATAATATCGGTTAGAGCCATCTATACGCTGCGTCGCGGCCTGACCATCCATTTTGATCATTACTTTACCAATAACGTCACTACCACGCGTCGCATCGATAGATAATGTTGTTTCAGCTAAACCACCAAGCTTGGATGTGTCCCACTCAACTGTGTTGTCACCAGTGCCTAACGTGATCACCGGTTGAAGACCAGGACGTCCTCTATCTATAAGGCTTTCGTTACCCCTTGAAGCAAAGCGACTTGTTTAGGGCGAGTTCAAACTCAGTAACAGAGCCGTTAACCGTTCCTGTAGAAACATTCATATCTAGACCTTGAAACTGTAGACTATCTGCAATCTCGTATGTCCAAGCGGGCGTGTTATTATCGATCGTACCGCTAAATGTCAATGTACCGCCACCAGCTTCACCTTGAGGAGCTTCTGTGAAAGCATATGCTGTGCCAACTAGCGCCATCGCCGCTAATAGCGAAGAAGAGATTAGTGTTTTTTTCATGATTATTTCCAGTTTTCTTTTTAATTATTTTAGAATCACAGTAACAGGTACTGCAGCAGTCCAAGTTTCTGGCATATTGTTAGTAGGGAATGCAAGCTTGTAATTGCGCATATCTACGGTATAAGCTCCACTCAGAGTCTTACTGTCAACATTCGCAAAAATAGCATTTGCTGCTGCAAAATCCGTCTCAGCTGCAACTATACCCTGGTACGCTGTCGCTATATCTTGACGGTTCGACGTTAATACGTTTTGCGCCATTTTCGAGCCAAAGTATTTTGGTGTCGAATCATCGATATATGCACCTCCGATATAACCTTGAACATCAAAAGATAACTTACCTTCTGTTGAACCCGCTCCTGATTGACCTGTAGCAGTAACACTAAACGGTTGCTTTGTACCATCTAACGTCAGTTCATTCTCGCCTTGACCAACCTTAATCTCAGGAGTTAGACCAGGGCCACCAGATGCTGCTGATGTTTTCATGAAACCTTGAATCATTGTCATTACAGGTTTATCGGTAAAATGAAATTCAGTATTATCGCCATTACGTAAGCCTTGAATCTGGGCAATAGAATGCCACCCTTTAATAGCTTCGACCGTAGGGCTAGGGATTTGAAACGACCAAATTGGAGATACGTCAACGATAGTACCGCCAAAATTAATATTTCCATCAAAACTGCCACCGCTAGCATCGACGAATGCGGCATTCGATGAGGCGCTAGCAAGCAAAATAGCTAGCATTGAAGATGACAACATTGTCTTTTTCATGACTTTTTCCTAATCAATTTTTATTAATAACAAACCAAAAGTTAAATCAAGGTCCAGACTATTCACAATATAGAGAAAAAAACTGCCTATGCTTATGTAATAGAAAATACCTTAAATTAAATAATTGGACTTTCTACCTAAATAAAATTAGGTAAGAGATACTAACCAAGCTGAGCAACTTGGCCTATCTGCCGCGCCCTTCTATATCTAAGTTCGCAGCAAAATTTCCTTTATGGGCTTTATCAAGCCCAATAACGATAGGGTTGACTATATTCAACTCTACTACATCATATTTTTGGCCTAGATATATATATACATCCTGTCCTTCTTGTCTAGGGTTTACACTAACTTTCACACCATCACAATACAGTTCAAGAGGGTAATTCACAGTTATCAACTTTCCATCATTGTAATTCGAGGTTTCGACATCAATATAATTTCCACCCTTCTTAATTAAATTGGCATTTTTAATAACAATCAAATCAAGATCATTTTCCACACTATTTCTATCAAAGCGAAAAACGTTATTATATTTAACAATTTGATTAGTTTTAAATCGTCCTTTTACAATGTCACCGTTTACTTTTCCTAATTCAAAGTTATGATATTTGATCTCTGCGGCGTAGGCTATTTCTGCAAACTGAACGAGAATTAAAGATAGAAAGAACTTAACCATAACTCGACCTCTTAGCTTTAATATTAAAAGACTCAAGATTTCCGTAATCATTTAGAGCAAAGACAGTTTTAACATCAAAGCCGGTAACATTTACTTTTTCACCTGGCAAAAACATCGACAGTTTATCAGTATCTCGCTGTGAAAATGTCACTTTGTCGCCCTTGTTGTCAATGACATTACCAATTGCAAAAATATAAGGTGTCGTGTTCACTAACCAAGTCTTACCGTTTGCATGTTCAAGACTGATATTCGCTTCCGCCCCTTTCCTGCCTTCCACAAGAGATACTGGTCGATAGATAAACTTCACTTTTGTTCGTATGGCTATACTAATACCACTACCCGGTTTCAATTGGGGAATTTCTTGTAGATTAAACCAAAATACTGTCTCTTTATCCTTTGGCAAATCTTTGGAAATACTCACCGCTCTAAAAACTTGAGATTGTTTACTACCAATTTTAAAGAACGATGGAGTCGTAATGAAATGTGGTGTCATGTCATTACTATCAGCATTTTCGATCCAAATCTGCGCGCCCATTTCACTGTCACTCTCGTTTGAAATCAATCCTGACAAACTATTTTTGTCGCCAGAATAAATATATCGAGTACTATCAAGCATTAAGGATGCATTTGATACAGAAGAGAAAATACCACATAAAATAAATAGAAAAACAAATTTTGCACTTAACTTACTATTCACAGAAAACCTCTTGTAAATCATTAATATCTTCAAATGAAGAGCGGCTAATTGTACACTCCCCAACTTTTATACTATTGAGTGGTTCGATAGAGCTTAAGAATAAAATTCCATTAGGCGCTATGAAACCTAGTGGTTTTCCTTCTTCTGTTATAGCCCAAGCGCCACTCTTCATTGTGCTACCATCTTTATTTTTGACTTGAAATAAATATCTTCTTACCTTTAGAGCTCGAAATCAAAATATGTTACAGAACCATCAGTAGGAGTAACTTGCTATGTGTATCCATCAATTCTATATCTAAAGGAAGTGTTGATGGGTCTACCATTAATGTGTTATCTAGATAACTTGATACTGGTAACACTAGATTTCCATTCCCGTTGGTCATATAAGGTGAAGAATAAAAACCGACACCTTCTATATCACCAACATTTACCACCGAAATAGTGCCGTTCAAGTTCCTTCCCAAAACAACATCTCTTTGTTCAGGTAAAAACAATATGCCACCCGATATCGAGCCGTTATATGTTTGACTCGCACCATATTGTGCTACACCTGCGTTTACTTGGACATTTTTCCCTTGATAACTGCTACTTAACGAATACGATTTCTCTTTTTGCGCTTCCTCATAACCTATGCTGCTGGATACGCTCAAATTCTCAGTAACGTTTGCTGACAATCCTGCGTTATAGGTTGTACTACCACCTTTTATTGCGTTAATGTTTGCAAAACTACTTACACGTTTGTCAAACACTGACAATGGTAAGGACATCGATAACGAAGTAGCGTAATTACCTTCACCTGAAAACTTATTGTAATTCAAGTTCAATGTAGCACTCACTGGTCCCAATTGAGCTCGCCAAGAATTAGATAGACTTATCGATGAATCGTCCTTACCCCAAAATGTCCTTTCCCATGCCGAAAGTGACACACCTACATGACTCGTTAAGCGATGGTTTAAGCTAAAACCAAACTTCTCTTTTCTTTTTTCCTGCTACTGAAAGACTATCTATACTTGGCGAAAAGTTGCGAAATCGAAATAGTTCTCAGAAGTATACTCTGAGGTCACTAACTGAAATATTGTGCCTTTACCAAAAGATTTTCCGTAAGTAGCACTTAGCTTTCCGCCTTCTTTAACACCGAATTTTTGATATTCAGCTCGTGAGAGAGCTCCGTCAAAACTAATCGAACCAAACTTTCCTAAACCATGTATCGACTCAAAGCCGACAGTTAGATATTTAGGGTGGGCTAAACCGCTAAGCTTTAGTGTGAAATTATCAAAGCCACGAGCGAGTTCAGCGGCCACAAACATTCCGCTTGGATCATCCGTTCCGGAGTCACGTACACCAAGTTGCACGCCATACTCTGTTTCACCTGGGTTGATCATGCTTCCCAAGATAGTAATAGGAAATACCTCGATACGTTTATTTCCCTCCGCATCAGTAATTTCCATCGTCACGTCACCGTTGTTTATTAAGTTTACATGACTAATTTCAAACGGGCCTGAAGGCACTATTTCAGAGTAAATGACATTATTACCTTGAATCAAAGTGACGCGCGACATACTTTGAGCGACGCCACTAAATACTGGCTTATAACCTATACTTTCAGGTCGCATAGCTCGATTGGTCGCAAGACCTACACCAAGCATTCCGACACCGCCAATAATTGAATTACCAGTTGACACCCTACCTAAAGTAAGATCGGCCTTTAGGTCATATATTGGTCTACTCGCACTAAGCATGGTCATATCAAGACCATCATTTGTCATTGACATAGACGAGTTGGCGACCCATTTTTCTAGATTTGCGATAACATCGACAGAAGTATAAAAAGAAGTCGTCGCATTATTTCCAAAAACGTTCGAGTTATAATTTAGCCTTAACGCGTTTGTGCCATAATTCCATGCTTTCAATTGCTGTTGGTTATTCTTCAATCCTAATTGTGGTATTGACATTGATAGTTTCTGAGTAGAAAAGTCAAAATCTACTTTTGTATTTTCTTGTTTATCGAGCCAATAACAGCCTTTTTCAACGTCCCTGTATTCGGTATAAAAATCTTCATTCAAAGCAATCCCGAGCCCAG
>ASHK01000518.1 GCA_000695745.1 Vibrio madracius
ATCGAAAGCGTACTTGTGATCTGATTCAGAGACTTCATCAACACGGCTATCAAGCATCTTGACCATACCCCCCTAAGGGAATGACAGAAATGCTATATTCCGTTCCATCTTTGCCGATTTTAGACCAGATAGATTTACCGAAACCGATTGAGAACTTTTCGACATACACACCACACTTGCGTGCAACCCAAAAGTGGCCAAACTCATGGACGGCAACTAGAATGCCTAGTGCTACAATAAAAGACGCGAAGTTCCATAGGATGTCGGTCATAGTACAAATTCTCTCGCTATATCGAACGCACGATTTCTCGCGCATAGTTTCGAGCCATTCTATCTAGCTCAAGAATAGTTTCCAAGTTATCTAATTGTATAAATTCATTTGCTGAACAGACTTTCGACATAACACGCTCATTTACCATGCTAATATCAGTAAATCGAATTTTTTCAGACAAGAAAGCGTCGACCGCGATTTCATTTGCGGCATTGATTGCGGTGGTGGCATGCTGCCCTTCAAAGCAGGCATCCATTGCTAAAGCTAAACATGGATACTTAGCATAGTCCGGTGCCATAAAAGTCAATTCACTGATCGAGGTAAAATCTAGCGCTGCGACACCTGATGGAATTCGATCGGGATAAGACATAGAGTAAGCAATGGGTGTAGCCATATCCGGCTGTCCCATTTGTGCAAGGATAGAGCCATCATTATATTGCACCATAGAGTGAATCACCGACTGAGGGTGAATGATCACTTTTAGCTGCTCTCGAGATGTATTAAACAGCCAACGCGCCTCTATAAACTCTAACCCTTTGTTCATCATGGTTGCTGAATCAACTGAAATTTTAGGGCCATTGACCAGTTTGGGTGTGCAATAGCTTGTGCAGGGGTCACTGAAGAAAGAGCCGAGACATCGGTATATCGAAATGGGCCGCCTGAACCCGTTAATAGGATATGATTAATACCCGCTTCAGATAACTGACAATGGCCTAAGTTCGTTTGGATATCTGCCGGCAAACATTGAAAAATGGCATTATGTTCACTATCTACTGGTAGAAGTTGCGCTCCTGATTCTTGTACGGCATCCATAAACAGCTTACCGGACATCACTAAGGCTTCTTTGTTGCTAACAGGACGCGTTTCCCTGCTTTTACTGCGGCAAGCGTAGGCAATAGTCCTGCTGCGCCCACAATCGCAGCCATGACGACGTCTACTTCGGAAGACTCAGATACCATACACATGGCTTCTTGACCGAACAAAACGTCTGTCGTCACGTGGCTTGGCAGGATACGCTTAAGCTCTAACGCATCAACTTCTTCATTTAAAACCGCATATTTTGGCTGCCAAATTGAGCACAGCTCAGCCATTTTAGTCACATTCTTACCGCCAACGAGAGCAAAGATGGCGAAAGAAGACGGGTTTTCTGCAACGACTTTTAGAGTGCTTGCTCCAATAGAACCAGTAGCGCCGAGTATGGTTAGATTTTGCATGCTATGACAACCGCTTATAAATCGATTAGAGCGTAATAACTTACGCTCTAACAAAGAAGATTAGAAAATGAGATAAAGAAGAGCAAATACAGGAAATGCAGCGGTTAGACTGTCCACTCGATCGAGGACACCGCCATGACCCGGAATAATGTTACTGCTGTCTTTTATCTTCGACACTCGTTTAAACATACTTTCTACTAAATCGCCAAGTACAGAAATCACCACAGTGGCTAAAGTAATCATAGTCATGCTGACATAGCTCGTAAACTGGATATCGAAGAGCAGTGAGCTTCCCCATGCCACAACAAGTGCTGTGACAATGCCGCCTATCAAACCTTCTACGGTTTTATTAGGACTAACATGAGGTGCCATTTTACGTTTTCCTAAGCTCTTTCCAGCAAAGTATGCACCACTATCAGCGGCCCATACAATCAAACAGACAAACAAGACCAACTTAGAACCGTAGTAAGGGTCGAGATAATAGTGCTGACCTCTGAGGATAACAATGCTCCATAAGAACGGCAGCAAGGTTAATAGCCAAAAAGGTGGCGTAGCACATTAGAATGCTCCCACAATCTTGCTGACTTTGGGTATGTCATTGCAAGGCCACTGGCAATGAGCCACCAACCAAAACCTACCCCTAGTAATAACAGATGAAGCGAGTCGACTTGGTTTAGAGAGACGACATCAGAGGGAATAATAACTACTGATAATCCCACCACAAGTACTGAGGGAATTAACGCAAGGAGTCGGGAGCGAGTCAGTGTAAATTGCGTCCACTCCCAAGCGCCTATCAGCGAGACAGCGGCAACAAAACCAAGAAACCAAGTTAATGGTAATGAAAAAATACCCCAAACCACCAGCGGAGCTAGTATTAGGGCGGTAATAATTCGTTGTTTCAAATTAAATCGTCCTTAATTGGCTTCCATTAACGCTTTGACCTGCTCTCCGGTACAACCGAAGCGTCGTTCACGATTCACAAACCAAGTGATTGCCTTGATCAGGCTGTCCTCGTTAAATTCTGGCCAGTACTCTTCCGTGAAGTACATTTCAGCGTATGCCATTTGCCAAAGCATAAAATTACTAATTCGGCATTCGCCGCTTGTGCGAATTAACAAGTCAACATCAGGAAGATCAGACATAGTGACATAACGGCTATCATCTCTTCAGTGATATCGTCAGCCAACAATTCACCGTGCTCAACCAACCCCGCTAATGTTTTGGTGGCTTGTAAAATATCCCACTTTCCACCATAGTTTGCTGCGACATTGATAACAGTACCAGTGTTGTTCTCTGTCATCTTTTCCGCTTCGGCGATTTTCTTTTGCAGTCGGTCATTGAAGCGCGATTTATCGCCAATAATGCGAAGCCTCAGGTTATTCTTATGAAGTTTTTTGATTTCACTTGATAAAACCGTAATAAACAGTTCCATCAGTAGACCGACTTCATCTTCAGGTCTACGCCAATTCTCGCTACTGAATGCAAAAAGCGTGACGGCTTGAATATTCAGCTTTGCAGCAGCAGAAATGGTTTTACGAACCGCAGATACCCCTTTTTTATGCCCAAAAACGCGTGGCTTTCCCTTGGATTTTGCCCAACGTCCATTACCATCCATGATGATGGCAATATGTTTGGGAAGGGAATCATTGAAGATATGTGAGTTCTGCATAAAAGAGTATAGTTATAATTAGGGTCGAACAGAGTAGCATAAAAAAACGCTGTGCTGTCAGCACAGCGCTTAAACTAGAACTGATTGGTGAAATATTAGACTTCCATCAACTCTTTTTCTTTTGCAGCAAGCAGTTCGTCAACATTTTTTACTGCCGCATCAGTTAGCTTTTGAATTTCGTCTTGTGCTTTACGATCTTCGTCTTCAGAGATTTCTTTATCTTTAAGTAGTGCTTTCAATTCACCGTTGGCGTCACGACGGATATTACGAATAGCAACACGGCCACCTTCTGCTTCACCACGAACGATCTTAACAAGGTCTTTACGACGCTCTTCTGTTAGCGGTGGAAGTGGTACGCGGATAACCGTACCCGCAGACATTGGGTTTAGACCTAGATCAGACGTTAGAATCGCCTTTTCAACTTTAGGTGCAAGCTCTTTATCGAATACGGTAATAGCAAGTGTGCGTGCATCTTCAGCAATAACGTTTGCAACTTGGTTTAGAGGCGTCGGCGCGCCGTAGTATTCAACTGAGAGACCTTGAAGAAGGCTTGGGTGTGCACGACCTGTGCGAATTTTAGTTAGGTTGTTCTTAAGTGCTTCAACACTTTTTGCCATGCGCTCTTGAGCGTCTTGTTGGATTTCGTTAATCACAATATCACCTTAAATAATAGTAACCTGAAAGCCAATTTGCTCTCAGGCTATGTCCTTCGATAATTCTGGTTAAGAGTGTACTCTTATTCTGCGTCGCTGATAAGTGTGCCTTCTGCTTCACCCATCACAACACGACGCAATGCACCCGGCTTATTCATGTTGAATACGCGGATTGGCATCTTATGGTCACGAGCCAATGTGAATGCCGCCAAGTCCATTACTTTCAGTTCTTTATCTAGAACTGCGCTGTAAGAGAGCTTATCACATAAAACTGCATCTGGGTTAGCAACTGGATCAGCTGTGAAAACGCCATCCACTTTTGTTGCTTTAAGAACCACGTCAGCTTCGATTTCGATACCACGTAAACACGCAGCAGAATCAGTGGTAAAGAATGGGTTACCTGTACCAGCAGAGAAAATAACTACACGACCTTGACGTAATTCACGAATCGCATCTGCCAGTTGTAATCGTCACAAACGCCTTTTAGAGGGATTGCTGACATTACACGCGCATTAACATAGGCACGATGTAGCGCATCACGCATTGCTAGGCCGTTCATTACTGTTGCTAGCATACCCATATGGTCACCCACAACGCGGTTCATACCAGCTTCAGCAAGGCCAGCACCACGGAACAAGTTACCACCACCAATGACCACACCAACTTGAACACCTAGTTCTACCAGTTCTTTAACCTCTTGTGCCATACGGTCAAGGACTTTGGATCGATACCAAAGCCTTCCTCGCCTTGTAGCGCTTCACCACTAAGTTTTAACAGAATACGTTGATAAGCTGGTTTAGGGTTCGTTGTCATGAAGTATACCTTCCAAAGAGTTATCGATATTAACGGTCATGGCTTGAGACTAGTATAGACTCAACTCATGACGGCTAAAAATGACAGATAGCCTAGTCGTAAAAAGACCGCAGCCAAGGCCACGGTCTTTTCATCAACAAATCATCAAGGATTAACCTTTCTGAGCTGCTGCTACTTCGTCAGCGAAGCTCATTTGCTCGCCTTTGTCGATGCCTTCACCAACTTCTAGACGAACAAAAGTAGATACTGAAGCACCACGTTCTTTTAGGATTTCACCAACAGTTTTCTTTGGCTCCATTACGAACGCTTGACCAGTTAGAGAGATTTCGCCAGTGAATTTCTTCATACGGCCAACAACCATCTTCTCAGCGATCTCTTGTGGTTTACCTTCGTTCATAGCGATTTCTACTTGAACTTCTTTCTCTTTAGCAACTACGTCTGCAGGTACGTCTTCTGGGTTAACGAACTCAGGCTTAGAAGCAGCAACGTGCATTGCAACGTGCTTAAGAGTTTCAGCGTCGCCTTCACCAGCAACAACAACACCGATTTTCTCACCGTGACGGTAAGAAGCGATTACAGCACCTTCAACGTACTCTACACGACGGATGTTGATGTTCTCACCGATCTTAGCAACAAGAGCAACACGCTCTTCTTCAAACTTAGCAACAAGCTCTTCAGCAGTTGCTTTAGTTGCTAGTGCGTCAGCAGCAACTTTCTCTGCGAATGCAGTGAAGTTTAGCATCTTTAGCAACGAAGTCAGTTTGGCAGTTAACTTCAAGAAGAGCAGCAACGCCGTTTTCTTCTTTGATGATGATCGCGCCTTCAGCAGCGATGTTACCCGCTTTCTTAGCAGCTTTAGCAGCGCCAGACTTACGCATGTTTTCAATTGCTAGTTCGATGTCGCCGTTAGTTTCAACAAGCG
>ASHK01000519.1 GCA_000695745.1 Vibrio madracius
GAAAGCGTGATGAATCAATTTCACGTTTATAACCATTATCTCAAGCAAAGACAGCGATATCTCGCCAATCAAAAGATACCCAATGCACTGAGAAACTTGCTAAGTGAGCCAGCGCCGAGAATGGAGGCATTAGCAACAGAAGTCGAGTACCTCGTGTTGGATTTTGAAACGACGGGGTTAGATGCCAATACCAACAGCATTCTTAGTTTAGGTTGGGTAGAAATTGCCAACTTTACGGTCAATGTTGCTAGTGCAAAACAACTGTTTATTGAGTCGCCAAATGAGGTTAAGGCGGAAACCGCAGTCATAAACCATATCATGCCTGAAATGTTGCAAGATGGAATTTCGTTAGATGCTGCGATGACACAGTTATTTCAAGCAGCAAAAAACAAAATACTGATTGCACACGGTGCGATGATTGAAGCGGCATTCGTTGATGAATATTTGACTCAGAAGTATGGAGTGTCAGATCTGCCAGTGATGTGGCTGGATACACTAGCTATCGAGAAGTCGATGGCGTTGGCGGTGAATAAAGATGCTGAGATCGATGTTCGTCTGTCTGAGACTAGGAAGCGATACGGACTACCTGAGTATAATGGACATGAGGCCTTAATTGATGCCATTGCAACTGCAGAGTTGTTTTTGGCTCAGTCGACTCGGCTTTTCAACAAACAGCACCCTTGTATTGGAAAATTGTACCGACTAAGCCAATAGGGGGTAAAAAAAGAGCTGCCTATCAAGACACCTCTTTTTACCGACTCTTGAATTACGCCTTAGAAACTGTATGTGACACCCAGTCGGCTACGTAGTTCGCGGCGATCTGTAACAGAATCGACGTTCACATCACCAAACTCAACGTACGGTGCCATTGGCCGAAGCTACGGCGTGCTGTGGCGTTTAGCTCGTAGTTTGTGTCTTTGCCGTTGTACAAGATATAACCATCTGTTGCTGCTTTATAATAGTTACCTTCAAGTCCAAAGCGCCACTCGTTTATTGAATAATTGATGTTAGCCGTTAGACGATGACGGCGTTCATTTTGTGCGTCTTCACCGTTGTTTTGACGAATGTCATAACGATAACGACCACTTAAGCTGAGTCCTTCAACACTATCCAGTGCGTAAGT
>ASHK01000520.1 GCA_000695745.1 Vibrio madracius
GAAGATTAAGAATGGTGAGTACGAGCCATATATTACAGTTCGACGTTCAAATAGTGTCGGTCTATCTCATATTGTTTTCAGTCACAAGACGAAACGCTGCCATCACTTATTCAGCTTAGGTGAGCTTGCTCTATTCCTTCATCTTGAGCACGATCCTGAAGTCTTGGATATACAGGAACAATACCCCTTACCGATAAATGAAACTCTCAAGTGGGCTAAATATCTGAATTATCGACACCCTGCTAAATACAAAGAAAGGGATGGTAAAGATATTCCTGCTGCAACCATGACCACGGATTTCGTTGTCACCTTATATGATGCGACGAGAGACCAGCTTGGCATTCAGCCGTATAACTATAAACCGAGCTCAGCACTAAGCACTGAATTTGAGCCTCCCCAAAAAGTCACACGAACCCAACAAAAGTTCAAAATTGAAGAGATGTACTGGGGGCGTTACAACCATCATCTAACGCAGATAACAGATGAAGACTTGAACCCCAACAAAACATACAACCTTCAATGGCTTAGAGAGACTTACCATCATATACGCGAGAGTCAAATCGAAGGCCCACTGTGCGAAGGGATGTTAAACACTCTAAACAAGAGCCTTATGAACGACCCAGAGAAAACTCTAAAGCAGCATTTGAATCACGCATCATTAGTACATGATGTAACCGAACTTGCTGCGTTAGAGATATTTCAACATCTTGCGTATTCAGGTCAACTAGACGTTGACTGAATGAGCGCATCGAAGTTTTTCGCCCTGTAATGATGATTTCGCAACACGATGAGAATTAATCAAAAATTGGTCGATGGCAAAAAAGGGCTTGAATACCTTATTGTAGATATTTGCCAAGACCTCGACCTGATTGCTGTCACTCAGCTCAATGTTGAACGCCCTAAAAGGCCTCAAACGATTATGCTAAGTGATACGTTGAGCCAAATAGAGCTGGGCAAATGGAAAGTGCTAGAGCATTCCTTTAGCCCTTACCTATACATGTCGGACGAAGAGTTACTGAAGGATAAGAAGCGCAGAAAGTGGTTACAACGCAGAGATAGCAGCTTTAACATTATTGCCCCGTTAATCGATAACGACGAACTACGTTACAACTATCTTTTTATCGATAGCAGTTCAATCTTACATCGATTGATAGAAGCATCAGGTCGCAGCCGCAGTTATGTAGCAAAAATTTTAAATCGTTACTGGTATTACGGTTCTCACGTCAATGCTCTACTCCCTCTATGGAGAAATTGCGGAACGAATCAGTCTTTACCTGAAGTACCGTCATTTGACCAAGACCCTGAGTTAGGCAAAAGTGGCCCGAAAACCAGATATGGAAGTCCTTATCGTGGAGTCACTCTACAAGACATTAAACATATTCGACGATTTGCTAAAACCATTCCAAACGGTGGCAAAGCTAGGCTGAGTGACCTTTACGATCAGTTTACACGCAAGTTCATGTATGCGCGTGTTAAACCAATGATTGAAGAAGCACATGAGATAGCTTTACCTGTTCCAAGGGCCAAACTCATTTCACGAAATGCATTTAAATATCATTTTAAGCAAAACGTAGATCAACTTGAATTGATAAGGAAGGCTGTCGGCACGACCAATTTTCAAAAAGACTACCGAGGTCGTGCAGGCCTTGCTCGACAGGGTGTTCGTGGCCCACAAGTCGCTATGAAATAGATGCAACAGTCGTTGTTCAATACATACGTTACCCCTACGACAAAACCAATCAGTTAGCCACGGGACGCCCTGTGATCTATCTAGTTGTAGATACGTGGTCTGGCATGTTTGTTGGCACTCATGCTTGTTTTCACGGCCCAGATTGGACTGGTGCATCACAAGCCCTTTTCAATGCTTTTACCAACAAAGTCCAGTTTGCTAAACGCTATGGCGTTGAAATTACTGAAAACGAATGGCCGTGCCACCATGTCTGCTCACAGTTAGTCATGGATCGAGGTTCCGAGTATACAGACCGTAATATTGAAAGCATGCTTAAGGGCGAAATTGGCTTATCAATCGCCAGTTTCGCTCCGTATCATCGCGGGGATTGTAAAGGAACTGTCGAGAAAGCATTTGATATCTTTCATCAAAATGCTGTTCGATTTGTGCCTGGTCAAGTCATGAAAGTACCCAGCAAAGAAGAGCAACACGCTTCTAGAAAAGCGTCGATGTCCTTCGAAGCATTCATGGAAAAGCTCATAAGAACAATCATTTATACCAATAACAACCGCCTTAGAAAGAACAACCATAACTTCGAGATGTCTCGTGATGATGTTGGTTTCTCTCCTAGAGACTTATATCTTTACGGGCTAGAAGAAATGATGATACCGCCAGCTCAAATTCCTGAAGAGCGACTTCGTTTCGCATTGCTACCTGCTGACAAGGCGACTGTGAGAATGGAGGGCGTTTACTTTAAGGGGCTGTATTACAGCGCTAACAAAATCATTCATAAACAATGGTTAGACAAAGCTCGTAATTTTGGCCGATACACAGTGGAGGTTCGATACGACCAAAATTCAACGAACTTTATTTGGTGTAAAGATCCTGAATCTAATGAGCTAATTACTTTAGAACTCACTGACCGCTCTGAAGCGTATCGTAATCAAATTTGGCAATCGACCCTTCATGAAATCGAATTAACCAAACAAAAACAAAGCCTTCATGAAGAACAATCATTCGCTAACAAAATTGAGTTCTTAAACAAACTGGATGAAATCGATAAACAAGCAAAGCTGACGCTCGATACTTAAAAACATCGTCAGCAAAGTCTATCCAGACAGGTATCAAAGAACGAAAGAGTATCGTCTCTTCTATTGAACGCAGCAAACAATCTGAGCAAATAGCAGCAACGTTAAGTTCCGAAGATAACGCTAGCTCCACTTCTAAAAAGAATACCCAACACTTGGAAACACCTGATTTTTTTGACTTTGATGATGAACAAGATGATAGCTAATTATATACCTCACCCTAACTCTCAGATGGCACAAAATCCTCTGATTGAAGCGCTTGGAATGCCATTGCTACCTAAACAATTTATCCAGGCAACAACACTATATCCTGACATGATGATTGATGTCAGTTCGCTCCCTACTGAGCATCATGGTTACTACACCAGAACATTCATTGATAACCTATCTGAGTGCTATGTTGTTCAGGATGAAGCCCCACGCCTTTATGACACCGTATTTCGCATGATTGAGCGAGGCTATATCTATCGCAATCCTTTGGTGTATGGCGATATTAAACAATTGCAATTTGCCGACTCTATTGAAATACCTGAAGGGCAAGAGCGCATTCTAAAGCAAACAGCAAATCAGCAGAGTTTTTTGGTAGCAGGTCTATCAGGTCGCGGAAAGTCAGCGATGGTAGAAAGCATCTTGTCTGCCATTCCTCAAGTCATTTCTCATCAAGAGTACCAAGGACAAAGGTTCATCTACGAACAAATTGTCTGGCTTAAGATCGATATCCCAACAGCTCGCGGGCAACGTGCACTACTCTGGAGGATTCTTGAGTCCATCGATTCGGTAACTGGTGAGAATTATTATGAGTCACATCAGAAAAGCTCAGTTACGGCGCTCATGATTGCGGTTCGTAAGGCGCTACTCATCCATGGTGTTGGGATTATTGTTCTAGATGAAGCTCAGAACCTATCTGAAACTCGACAGTACGAGAAAGTTGGTAACAATGAGAACGCCACACTAAAGTTCGTGGAAGAGTTGTTTAACAAGGTTGGTGTACCGCTATTACTCGTCGGGACACTATCAACACTCAATCTATTTTCTAAAGAGATGACTGCCGCTAGGCGAATTGGAAAGACAGGGTCGCTAATCTTAGAGCAATGTGATGTTGAAAGCTCGTTTTGGAAACGCTTCATTAAGCAAATGTGCCCGACACAATTACTTAAAAATCAGACAACTGACATTGATACTCTAACGCGCCATGTTCACTACTTATCAGCAGGGATCCCTGCTATCGCAAGCAGCCTAATAAAGGCCACATTGTCTTATCTGACTTATCTAACACCAAACAATCAAGACCTAAGCATGGCTGCTCTAGACCATGTATTTAAAGAGCAATTTCTCTTGGTCTCAGGCGCATTAACGGCACTAAAGCGAGGTCAGTTTTATAAATATGAGGATTGTAATCCTTTATCTCAATTGCACTCGGTTCAACAGGATTTGTTTTCAGAAAGTGGCTCAAATATTGACGGCAACCAAGTCTGTAAGCAATCCCCAAGAAGCTCTCGTTCTGCCGTAAGCCTTACTGAGAAAGACCAAGAAATGCTAGAGAGCTTAACTCCTGAAGCCTTACTAGCGCAGGCTAGAAAGTATGAATAACATCTTGTACCTGCTACCGAACGAACACCTAAGAAGCTTCCTTAGCCGAGTTCATACTATGTCCCCTTTTGGCACTTTTGCTACTTCAGCAAAACGTGTAGGGCTGGCAAATTTCAGTGCGTCGCCAGTTACAGTCATGTCTGACCTAGACGCCATACTGATGAATATTCTTAATGATGACAATCGTTCGATTTGGCAAATGCATATGCACGGTAACGTCATCGAGTCTTTCCTCAACGAGCGAGAGAAACGCGAGCTACCATTGTTTTTGAAAGGAAAGCCATATGACATCGACTTCACACAATCCCAAACGGTACATAATCGTTTTTGGCGTTACTGCAAAGACTGTATTTCTGAAGACTTAGATACTGTTGGTATTTCATATTTTCACCAACAGCACCAACTACAGGGTGTTTTTCACTGCTACAAACACGGAACGAGGCTCATTAATAGCTGTTCTTCATGCACTTACACTGTAAAGAATCTTAGTCGAATGCAAACCCCAGCATTAATCTGTCCGAGCTGTGGTTCCAGCATGACAAGTCAGGGAGCGTACTATGATGAAACAATGCTAAAAGTTGAACAGCTTATGTTGGCGTTAAATGATCAAACGCTCACCCTATGCCTTGAATCAGTGCAACAAAATACGTTGGCACACATCGGATTTACGCTTGAGCAAACTGAAACGTTGGCTTTTAAGAAAGCTTGTGGCGATTGGTACAAAGAGATTTTCGTGACTCTAGGGAAAGCGCTCTGGAGCAGTACTTCTCGAACACGAGGATGGTAAATGATCACATAATTTCTCCCACTATGAGGACTACACGATTATTTTTATCGACTTCAACAAACAGATTTAGGCCACCACTGATCTACATTCTCATGCTGGTTGCTACAGGACAGTTATAGACCTATGTACCTGCACGAAATAGCTGGTGAAGCCTTTTATAGCCTTGTTGCGCGACACCACGCAGCCTCACCAAGACGCTCGCTACGCGAAAAAAACCGAGCTCTCCTAGGGCGCACAGATGTTCGCATTAACCCCCAGCTTCCTTGCATGCTCGAACAAGTTGCCAAACAGACTTCAATAGATGCGGAAAGGTTGTTATTTAACAGTACTTGTTTCCCTGTTGTCGGCGCTTGCCTTCAAGATAACAAAAGCAAAGCAAGACTTAGATTGCACCTGTTGAGCAATGATGGCAGTCACATCGCGGTCTTATCACGTACTACTTCTTCTCGGTTAAGGTTTAGCAGCGCACTAAAGTTCTGTCCGCAATGCCTTGAGGAAGACACATTGAAATGGGGGCATAGTATTTGGCGTACCGTACATCAGTATTGCGGTATGTTCGTTTGTCCAAAGCATGCCTGTTGGCTGCAATATACACCGACAGATGCCGATGGTCTTAACAAACGCATCGAACTACCACCAACACCTTACGATAGATGTTTCCATGGTTCTGATCTTTGTTTAGAACGAGCATTGAGGTTATCGCAATTCATCAGTAGTTGGCATCGCTATGAATGCGAACGTCGATATAAGCATATTGCTACACCCTCTCACTCATCTTGGATGATTAAGACCCATTTGTTAACTCCGAAAGGACAGATCAGGCAATCAGAAGCCGTCAATCGTCTACAAGACTTTTGGGCTCCTCTATTTGCTGGTGCAAAGCTACTGCCTTCGAAGCTATATAAATTCAATTTCTTAAGGTGCCTTCTCCTAAACGACCACTTCAACCATTACATACAGCATGCATTGGTTGGTGCTTTCTTTGCGAAGAACGCCAAGTGTTACTTTCGACAAACTGCTCAGGTCTCGAACTATTGTAGTCGGGAATCTCATAAGCCTCGTGTCTGTCTATCCGAGTTGGCCTCAGGAAACTCGCTTCGTTCTGTCGCCAAGGCGACAGGATGTTCGGTTGGCTTTCTGGCAGCCATGGCGCAACGCAATGGGGTCACAATCAAGCATCGATTTAAAAGACTCAACGATGCATTAGTCGACCAAATATTGAGACTCGCTTTTCGCGGGATTCATAGACGAGATATCGCCAAATTATGCGGTGTTAGCGTTGGTACTGTAGAACAGCAAATAAATGCGATGTCAGGATTATCCGCATGGAGAAAACGACTCTGGTTCTGCCAAAAACGACATCAATATCGTCAAGCACTTCAGAAGATCATTTCCCAAAACCCAACATTAACTCGGACAGAGATTAAACATTCGAGCAGTTGCTATATGTGGCTATTTCGATATGACAAAGACTGGCTAAACCAGCACTTACCAAAACGAGAGCCAGCTAAGTACCATCAATCTATTGATTGGAATCAGGTAGATAAAAAGCTGGCTACACAAATTAAGCAACACGTAAAGAAGGCTACTTCGGTGTCACACGTCGAAAGACAGGTGGACTCACAACACTCATTAATCAAAAACAGAAAACGCCTCCCCCTTTCGATTGGGCAAG
>ASHK01000521.1 GCA_000695745.1 Vibrio madracius
GGCGAATATACATAATCGCAACCATACTAAAGCCCATAAATTGCCACAAGTATTGACCATCACTGGCACCAGAAATGGTTTGCGTGAACGCCATGCAACCAGCAACGAATAAAGAAGCAATGGCTGAATAAAGCAACCAAGGACGCTCTCTGTCAGTCATAAATTCTAAATTCAACACCGAACGAATGATGAGAATAAAAGGTAGGCATTGCAACGCAATCAGAATTGGGAACATGACATCGAATGTAGGGCTTAACAAAGCATGACCCACCTGACTTTTGTCCCAAGTCCCAACGATATACCCTTTCCATCCAGCCCAAGTATCGCCCGCATAGGCGGTCTCCGGTGTCACTGCCCCTAGTAGGACACCCATAACTTTGTCGATAAAGCCGTTACTTAAACCAAAATACAAACAAAAAGATCTGTACTGGAATGATTTGAAATGCGAGTTTCTTTAACATTTTTTGTTCCTGTTTATATCAATAACACAAGAACAATTATGTAAACCTCCCCAGTGAGGACGCTTGATGCAAGGCAATCGTTGTCAATTACAAAGAAAATCTAAATAAACGATGCTGTCCTACCCTAAGAACTAAGGTAAGGTTTGAATAAGATTTGATTTTTGTAAAGACTCAATTAAATCATAAAGTTGCCCACTATTTTCTTTCTTCATAGCAACATAGTGCTGATAGTTAAAATCTGCTCCTTTTAGATTGCCTACTTGCTTGTCAGCAGCGCTGAGTAAGTAGTATCCAATTGGTGTTGGCGTGCTCTCCGCCGCATAGAAGAGATAAGGAATGGCTTGGTCAGCGCGCTGGTTAAGCAAATAAAGCAAGCCCTAAGGTCAAGTTTGCAATGTCACAACGAGGGTTAAGCTCAAACGCTTTTTGTCCCAATTGAAGAGCCACTGTTCGCATCTGCTCGTTACCTGACTGCAGATAATCAACGGATGCAGAATAAGACAGCAACGCACTGACTAAATAGTTACTGCGACCTTGAGACTGAATGTTCTCTAGCAACGGAGAAAGCTTATCGAACGCATCGCTTCCTCCCCCTAAATAGAACTGAGAAATACCGTCTGAAATGACTTCCCAATCATCGTAGTTATTGATGGCACTCACACGGTGACTGGTCACTTCATAGTCACCTTCTTTAGGTTCGACCAAGGCCTTAATTTCGAGTACTACATCGCCCATTGCGGTAAAAAAATCCGCTTTACTGAAGATTTTCTCAATACGCTGATTCTTGGACGATGATTGGTTATTCTGAATCATCAACGTAAGTAAGAACCCACTCTCGTCATTCTTTTTAAGCCAACCTTTAAGCTCGATACCATTATGCTTTAGTGCCGCTTTGCTCTGTTCAGATAGCTGTGAAAAGTGATACCCAGTTAATGCTCGAGACGAATTGAGGCCATAGAATAGGTAGTTATAAATGCTTTCCGCCAATTGATAATCTTGCATCGAATCTAACCTAATATCATGGATATACACAGGCACAGTACCTAGTAGGTTAACATCTTTGGAGTCGGAGCCTGAGCGCTCTACCGTTATATATGTCGCGCTCCATAATGCTACACCTAACAGAATGGCGCACCCAGCGAGCATCACCCAAAGCTTGTTTTTACTCGATTTTCGCCCGCACTTTTGTGAATGTTCTGAGGCCTCAATATTGTCGATTTCAATCGAAACGATTTGTGGCGGCTTTTCAGTATGAGCAATCACCTCAAGGTCAAATAGGTACCCTTTCTTTGGAATAGTTTTGATCGTACGGTAGGGACGTGTCTTATCTTTTAACTGACCTCTGAGCGAGCTAATCACTTGGCGTACTAAATTGTCTGACACCTGATTGCGTTGCCAAACGTCATCCGCGATCTGTTGAGTCGTCAGGACTTGTCCCTGATTTTCAATAAAATACTTTAATAGCCGTGATTGTAATGGCTCTAAATGCAGTTCTGATCCATCGACCTCAAGCTTATTTTTACTTGGATAGAAAACAATTTGGGAGGCGAGCTGCAATACGTAGTATTTAATAGAGTCCATAGTGGCTACAAGGGATGAGAAATAACCCTAAAAGGGTATTAATTTCACCTTATAGAAGCAATCGAGATTTTGTATTGTTACGTATGGACGTGGGCGCTGAAACGCGCGACTAAGAGAGAAAAGAACCGATAGGTGTGGGTCGAGGTATCAAGGAGCCGTTTTAGAAACCACTGGTCCAAAAACGGCGACCGATAATCGTCAGCGATTATTTGTTAAGTTGCTCTTTCGCCGCTTCCACTTTTGCAAAATCAAGCCCTAGTTCTTCGACCGCTTCTTTAATCAGCGCCGGATTTTGCATGACTTGACCCATTAACGCTTGAAGCTGCTCTTGTGGCAGACCAAGTTGACTGATCGTTGCCATTGCTGCCAAAGGGTTCTGTGTCAGCACTTCAAAGATTTCACTAATCTGCTGGTCGCTGATGTTGTTCTCTTTTAGCATTGCAATAATTGGATTCATTTCACTACCTTTCTCAATATCAAATGAAATTGCCCGCAGTTTACCACCTGAAAGATTGGCTGGGTACTGTCTCGTTTCGCCTCTGCTACTCGCTTTGTTTCTTTGACGGTACCACGAGTGTTAATTACTTTACAGCGACCTTATAGCAAGAATAAAGGGGTAAGCAATTGTGACAAAGTTCAAATCTGCGAATAAAAACTATACTTAATCGAAAGATCAAGTTGATCAGTGAAGACAAATATGAAAACCTTACCACACCAAACATGAAAACCTTTTCATGTCGTATGAAAACCTTTTCTTAAAAATGTATCAGGATAGAACAAATGAACAAGAAAATCGCGGTCCGCTTACTCGCGGCTCTTGGCGGGAAAGATAATATTCGTGCGCTGGAGCATTGCGCCACAAGACTTCGTATTGTGGTAAAAGATGACGCGCTTATTGATGTAGACCAGATCAAAGGCACTGATAATGTCGCTGGATACTTTTTTCAATCTGGGCAACATCAAATCATCCTTGGCACTGGTCTGGTCAATAAGATCTTCGCTCTGATCCAACAAGAATTAGATGGTGAGCTAGAAAGTGCCAAAGGTGCTGCCTATGAAAATATGAGTACATTCCAAAAAGCTCTGCGTTCTTTAGCTGACGTCTTTATTCCTTTGATTCCTGTACTGGTTGCCACTGGTTTGTTCATGGGTTTACGTGGGTTTGCTCAGCAATTGGGCTTTGAGTTCTCCCCTGAACTACTCACAATGACACAAGTCGTTACTGATACGGTGTTTATTTTCCTACCAGCATTGGTGGTGTGGTCAGCGTTCAAACGCTTTGGTGGAACACCTGTAATCGGTATGGTGCTTGGTCTAATGCTGATCGCGCCAATGTTGCCAAACGCTTGGGATGTAGCCAGTGGAAACGCTGAAATGCTCACCATTGGTATGTTTAAGATTCAAGGTTTCCAGGGCACCATTATTCCTGCTCTAATCGTTGGTATCTTGGGCGCAAACCTTGAGCGTTGGATTAATTCATGGATGCCATCGGTGGTGTCACTGATCTTTACTCCATTCCTGACGATCACAATCGGCATGGTAGCGGGTCTATTCTTTATTGGCCCTGTATTCAACATTGTTGAGCATGGCGTTATGGTCTCGACTGAGTCAATCATTAACCTACCAATGGGTATTGGCGGCGCCATCTTTGGTGGTATGCAGCAAGTACTTACCGTAACAGGTTTACACCACAGTCTAATGGTTGTTGAGCTTAACTTCCTATCGACTATTAAAATCAACCCATTAAATGCGTTGATCACTGCATCGATGGCAGGACAAGCGGGCGCCGCAATCGCGTACACCATGTCTTTAAAGACAAAAGCAAAAAGCGCTGAACTACTCTTCAATCGTTCCATGCTTCTTCGGTATCACAGAACCACTACTATTTGGTGTCACGCTAACCAATAGCCGTGTATTCGTATCAGGCATCATTGGTGGTGCTATCGCAGGTGCTTTCGCAACCATTATGCACATCGCGCCATCGGTTATGGGTGTCACGTTCATTCCAGCTATTCCAGCTATCTGGGTAATGGTCTTGGTATGTACTTAGTGATGATCGTTATCGGTATGGCTAGCGCGGCGATGTTAACTAAATTACTGGTAAAACCTGCCAGTCACCAGGCAAGAATGACGGTTGCTTTAGATAAGTAATCTCCCCCTTGTGGCAGTGAACCTAGACGTCACTGCCACGTTTTTTTACATCATTGAACGATTCAGTGTCAGTGATAAGTCCAATTACAGAGTGTATTAATAGCAATGACTTCAACAGAACTGTGTTCACAAAGCGAATCTTCAGTGTCGCATCAACCAAACACTGACCACTTGCGCCCACGGTTTCATCTAACTGCACCGTATGGACTCATTAATGACCCAAACGGCTTTATCGAATACGACGGGCAGTATCATCTGTTTTTCCAATGGAACCCGCATGCTTGTGAACATGGACCTAAATATTGGGGCCACAGTACCAGTCAGGATTTGGTGAACTGGACACTACAAGGTCAGGCATTAGCTCCAGATGAAAGTTACGATCGTCATGGCTGCTACTCAGGCAGTGCGTTCGTGCTCAATAAACAGCTTCACCTCTTCTACACAGCAACGTGAAAACCGACGACGGCATTCGTCTCTCTACACAATGCCTTGCCAAGGCTATTAATAACCACAACACACAATTTGAGAAAATTGGCCCTGTCA